>CANJKG010000038.1 GCA_947474775.1 Caulobacteraceae bacterium
CTAGAGCACGATGCGATCAAGGGCGTAGAGCCTGATTCACGGTTCAGATGGCTCCATCTGATCCATCAAAGCCCGGGACCAAACACCTAGAGCCGCCGCCTCAGCGCCAGGAGCGCCAGCATCGCCAGGGCGCCCAGGGCGAACGCGCCGAGGGTCGCCGCGGACACGCCGCCCAGCCCCATCTCCAGGTGCTTGGGCTCCATCCAGTGGACCAGTTCGCCGTCGTCAGGTTCCGGCAGGAATTCATCGTTGTGGGCGGTCATGGCGAAGGTCTCCGGCGTCCGCACGCTAACCCGCCCGCGTCGCGGGGGTTCCGCCCCGCCGTCGCCGGGGGTAGAAGCCGGGACCCTAGCAGCGACCCCTCGAACGGACCATGGCCGGACATTCGAAATTCAAGAACATCATGCACCGCAAGGGCCGCGCCGATTCCGCGCGCTCGAAGCTGTTCTCCAAGCTGTCGCGCGAGATCACCGTGGCGGCCAAGGCCGGGCTGCCGGACCCGGCGATGAACGCGCGCCTGCGCCTGGCGGTGGCCAACGCCAAGGCCGAGTCCATGCCCAAGGACAATATCGACCGGGCGATCAAGAAGGCCTCCGGCGGCGACGCCGACACCTATGAGGAGATCCGCTACGAGGGCTTCGGGCCAGGCGGCGTGGGCCTGATCGTCGAGGCGCTCACCGACAACCGCAACCGCGCCGCCTCCAACGTCCGCTCCACCTTCGCCAAGAACGGCGGGGCGCTGGGCGAGACCGGCTCGGTCTCGTTCATGTGGGACCGCATGGGCCGCATCGTCTATGCGGCCACAGCCGGCTCCGAGGACAAGGTGATGGAGGCCGCCATCGAGGCCGGGGCCGAGGATGTGGAATCCGACGAGGACGGCCACACCATCTGGACCGCCTTCGCGGACCTGTCGGAAGTGGCCCAGGCGCTGGAAGCCGCCCTGGGCGCGGCCAAGTCCACCGCCATCGCCTGGCGGCCGAAGGCGCTCACGCCGGTCAGCGGGGACGCGGTCGCCACCCTGCTGAAGCTGATCGACGGCCTGGAGGACGATGACGACGTCCAGAACGTCTATTCCAACGAGGACATCCCGCCCGAAGAGCTCGAAAAGCTGGCTGGTTGAAGCCCCTCTTCCCCGCCACGCCGGCGTCCGCGCTACGCTACGGGCGCCGGCCTGAGGACAACCATGGCGACCAAAGACCCCGATCGCATCACCGACCTGGCCCGCTACCGCAGGAACCGAGAGCGGGCCCGCAAGGCGGCCGCACAGCCGACCCGGCGGCCGGCCCCGAGCCCTGCCGGACGGCAGCCGTTCCTGGGCTCCCGGCCCAGGGCGGGTGTGATCCTGGTGGTGGTGATCCTGGTCCTGGCCGCGCTATGGGTGCTGCCGGGGCTTTTCTGACCTAGAGCACGATTCACGGTTCAGATGGTTCCAGCTGAACCGATCAGGCTCTAAGCCGCCTGGGCGAAGGTCCAGCCCTGGTCGCCATGGCTGGCGGCCTCGAACTGCGCCTCGGCGAAGGCCCAGTTGGCGAGTTTGTCCCAGAAGCCCTCAAGGAAGGCTTGGCGGTCGTTCTTGTGGTCCAGGTAGTAGGCGTGCTCCCACAGGTCGCAGGCCAGGAGAGGCCGAGGCTGTTTGCCGACGAAGTTCTCGCCGTCATGGGTGTCGGCCACCGCCAGCTTCTCGCCCTCCAGGGTGATCCACACCCAGCCGGAGCCGAAATGGGCGGCCCCCTTTTCGATGAACTCGGCCTTCAGGCCGGCGAACCGCTTCGGCGCCGCCGCGCGATCCGGGGTCATGGCGTTCCAGAAGAAGGCGTGGTTCCAGGCCTGGGTGGCGTTGTTGTGCAGCTTGGTCCAGCCGCCGCCGCCGGCCGTGGCCTTGATGATCGTCTCCAGGTCGGCGTCGGCCAAGCCCTTCACCAGGGCGAGCTTGTTGGTCTCGTCGACGTACTTGCGATGATGCTTGTCATGGTGGGTATGCAAGGTGTCGGCGGACATCGTCGGCTGCAAGGCGTCGTAACCATAGGGCAGATCGGGAAGCTTGATCATGGCGCTGGCCTTTCGCGGAGGAGGGAGGATGGGAAAACCCCTCGCCGTCCGGCCTGTTCCCCGATCGACAGTCTTCAGTTCGGCACATAGGTCCGCAGCACGTCCTCGATGACGCGCTCCAGTTCGGCGATGGAGCCGCACTCCTTGGCCACGTGGCAGAAGCGGGCATAGCGATCCATCTCGCTGTCGCCCTGGCCCCAGAAGCCCTCGGGCTCGGGGTTCAGCCAGATCACCGCCCGGGCGCGCGCCTGGATCAGCCGCATGAGGTCCATCCGCGGGTCCTGGAAGTTGGTGCGCCCGTCGCCCAGGATGATCACCGTGGTGTGGCGGTCCAGCCGGTCCAGGTGCTGGTCGCAGAAGTCCTCCAGGGCCTTACCGTAGTCGGTGGAACGGAAACCGATCTGGGTCAGCACCTGGGCGATGGCGTGCTCGATCCCGTGCTCGTCGAGAATGTCGCCCACCGAGATCAGCCGGCTGGAGAAGGCGAAGGAGTCCAGCCGGTCGACCACCTCGTTGAGGCTGTAGAGGAAGGTCAGCAGGAACTGGGCCGCCGCCGCCACCGAGCGGGAGACGTCGCAGATGGCCACGATCGAGGGCTTGGCCACCTTTTTCGACTTCCAGACGATGTCGAAGGGAACACCGCCGTAGGGCAGGCTGCGGCGCAGGGTGCGGCGGACGTCCAGGTGGCCGCGCTGCGCCTTCTTGCGCCGGCGGCTGTACCTTTCCGCCAGCTTGCGCGCCATCTTCTTCACCAGCTGCTGCATCAGGGCGAATTCGTGCGGCTCGATCCCCGCGCCCAGGTTCAGGGCGCGCTGCGCCAGCGCCTCCTCGCGCAGGACCTGCCCGGAGCCTGCGGCGTAGAGCTGGAACTGGCGCTCCACGTAGCGGCGGGCCTGGGCGGCGAGCGCGCGGCGGGCGGCGTCCAGGCGCTGGCCCAGCGCCGCATCGCCGCCGGGCTTGCGGGCCGCGGCGATGATCGCCTCGACCTCAGCCAAACCCATCTCGTCCAGGGTCTTGCGGGCCAGGCGGGCGCGCTGGGTGAACAGGCGGATCTCGGCCACGCCGGCGCGTTGCGCCGCGGCCTCCAGGGCCTGGGCGATCCCACCGGCGTCGCCGGACAGCAGCAGGTCGGCGAGGTCGGAGCCGCTGCCCTCGCCTCGCGGCTCGGCGGGCCCAGGCGCCTCGGCGGATCCGGGCGCCGCGCGCAGCCGCTCACGGGCGAAGAAGGTCTCGAACACCTCGTCGAAGCGCTCGGTCTCCGCCTCGCTCTTGGCCAGGGTGACGCACAGCGCGTCCTTGAACAGCTGCCGGTCGGCATAGCCCACGACGGCGGCGGCGCGGGCCGCGTCTATCGCCTCGGCGGGCGAGACCCGAACGTCGGCGGCCCGTAGCGCGCGCAGGAAATCCTGCATGACGTGCGGCATGGTCATGCGGCAATCCCGCTCACCGGCGGCGGATGAGCTCGACCACCTGCGGCTCCACGGCCTCGATGTCCTGCTCGAACTTCAGGATCACGTTCAGGGTGTCGCGCACCAGCGACGGCTCCAGGCTGTCGGCGCCCAGCAGGACCAGGGCGCGGGCCCAGTCGACAGTCTCCGATATCGACGGCGGCTTGCGCAGGTCCAGCGTCCGCAGCGACTGGATGAAGGCCACCAGGGCGTGGGTCAGCCTGGCCTCGATCTCCGGTACGCGGCTGGCGACGATCCGCTCCTCCAGCTTGGCCTCCGGCAGCGGGATGTGCAGGTGCAGGCAGCGGCGCTTCAGCGCGTCGCCCAGGTCGCGGACGTTGTTGGAGGTAAGGAACACCAATGGCGGGGTCTTGGCCTTTACCACGCCGAGTTCCGGGATCGACACCTGGTAGGCTGACAGCACCTCCAGCAGGAACGCCTCGAAGGCCTCGTCGGACTTGTCCACCTCGTCGATCAGCAGGACGCAGCCGTCGTCCTCGCGCAGCGCCTTCATCAGCGGGCGCGGCTCCAGGAAAGGCTCGGAGAAGAACAGGTCGCCCATGCCGTGCAGGCGCTCCATGGCCGCGTCCATGTCGGGGGCGTCTTTCAGGGTCTCACCCATCCGGTCCTTGAGGATCTGGGTGTAGAGCAGCTGCTTGCCGTACTTCCACTCGTAGAGGGCCTTGGACTCGTCCAGCCCCTCGTAGCACTGCATGCGGATCAAGGGCTGGCCCAGCATGGCGGCGGTGGAGAGGCCGAGCTCGGTCTTGCCCACGCCCGCCGAGCCCTCCACCAGGATCGGTTTCTGCAGATTGATGGCCATGTAGAGCGCGGTCGCGATCCGCCGCGAGGCGATGTAGCCCACTCCCGCCAGGCCGGCGATCAGCGCCTCGACGGACGCCAGCGGGCCACTCATGGGATCGGCGGCGACGCGCGCAGCGGGAGTGGAGGTCGTCAAGGGATCGCCGCCTTAGGTCTTTGCGTCGCACGCGGGCCGAACAGGTCTGCGATTGTGCCCTAACAGCGGCCCGGGGCAAATGGTGGCGGGCGAAGACAGGCGAACTTTCCGTGCTTTACGGCCGGTTCACGAAGCCCGGTTACCTTAACCCCCATGCGCTTTCTCGCCTCACTGCTGGCTGCGTCGACCCTCGCCGCGCCGGCGTGGGCGGGTGACATCGCGCTGACCCTGACCAATTCCGCCGGCCAGCCGATCGGCGACGCGGTGGTGATGGTGCGCCCGCAGGGCCTGGGACGCGAGCCCTTCCGCTTCCCCTGGGCGAACCGGATGGCCCAGCAGGGCATGAAATTCGACCCCTTCGTGCTGATCGTCCCGGTGGGCGCCGAGGTCGTCTTCCCCAACTTCGATCCGGTGCGCCACCACGTCTATTCGTTCTCGGCGGCCAAGACCTTCGAACTCAAGCTCTACAGCCGCGAGGAGACCCGAAGGGTCCGCTTCGACAAGCCGGGCGTCGTGGCCATCGGCTGCAACATCCACGACGACATGAGCGCCTTCATCCGGGTCGTGGACACCCCCTTCGCGGCCAAGAGCGGGGCCAACGGCGTGGCCCTGATCCGCGGCGTGCCGGCCGGCCAGGCCCAGGTGGTCGTCTGGCACCCCCATCTGAAGGGCAAGGCCGGCGAGATCACCCTGCAGGCCGCCGTGCCCGCCAGCGGCACCGCGCGCGTGGCGGCCAGGGGCGACCTGCGTGCGCCGCGACTGTCGCACGGCGCGTACTGAGATCCGGATGTTCAAGCGCCTGAGGACCCGGCTGACGGTGCTCTACGCCGCCCTTTTTGGCGTGGTCTTGGTCGGCGTGTCCCTGGCGGTGTTCCTGGCCATCAACGGCGCCGCCCAGGTGCAGGTGCGCAACGAGCTGGCCGCCTCCGGGACGGTGTTCGACCGGCTCTGGTCGCTGCGCTCGGAGCGCCTGCGCGAGGGCGCGGACCTGCTCTCCCGGGACTTCGGCTTCCGCGAGGCGGTGGCCACCGGCGACCAGGCCACCATCGCCTCGGCCATGGACAACCTGCGCCGCCGTTTCGGGATCGACCACGTCTTCATGGTCGGCGTCGATGGTCACCTGGTGGGTGAGGCCGCCGGTCTCGAGGGTGACGCCGCCAAGCTCCAGGCCGCCTTCGACCAGGCCGACGATCCCTCCGGCGTGGTGACGCTGAACGGACTGCCGCACCAGGTGGTCTCGGCGCCGGTGCTGTCGCCCGACCTGATCGGCTGGGTGGTGTTCGCGGTGCGCCTGGACCGACGCGAGATGTCGTCCCTGGAGAAGATGTCCGCCATCCCGCTCCAGGCGGCCGTCCTTCAGCGGACCGCGAGCGGCTGGAGCGGCGGCGAGGCGGCCACCTTGCGCGACACCATCCGCCGCGACGCCTTCATCGACCGCGCCCTGAAACGCCGCGACGCGGCGCCCCAGATGCTCGACCAGGGTGAAGGCCGCGCCGTCGCCCTGGCCAAGCCGCTGCCGACCCTGATGCAGGACCGCTCGGCGGTGCTACTGCTGCGCTATCCCCTGGCGCTGGCCCTGGCGCCCTACCGGCCGTTGCTGGCGGTCGTCGGCCTGGCCGGCCTGCTGGGCCTGGCGGTGGTGGGCTGGGGCAGCTTCGCCCTGGCGCGCGGCCTCACGCGGCCGATCTCGGCCCTGGACGAGGCGGCGCAACGGCTGCAACGCGGCGAGGACGGCCAGGTGGCCATCGAGTCCCAGGACGAGATCGGCCGGCTGGCCGCAAGCTTCAACACCATGGCCACCGAAATCCGCGAGCGCGAACGGCGGATCACCCACCTGGCCCTGCACGACGAGGACACCGGCCTGCCAAACCGCCGGGCGCTGGAACGCATCGTCGACGACCGGCCGCCCGGCGCCGGTCGCCAGCTCTATGTGGCGGCCCTGGGCATCCAGCGGTTCGACCATGTGCGCGGCGCCATCGGCTATGCGCTTGCCGCCGACACCGTACGGCTGGTCGGCGAGCGGCTCGACGGCCTCGCGCCCGGCTCGGGGGTGGCGCGGATCGCCACGGACGCGCTGGGCTTCACCCTTGCCGCCGACAGTCCCGAGGCCGCCGAGGCCCAGGCCGCCGCCCTCATGGGTCCCATGGAGGCGCCGCTGAAGGTGGGCGGCGAAGCCATAGACGTGGCGCTCAACATGGGCCTCGCGCCGGTGGACGGCGCCGGCCGGGCGGGTCGCGCCATGGAGCTGGCCAACATCGCCCTGGACCAGGCCCGCGCCGCGCGGCGCAAGGTGGGGTTCTTCGACGCCGAGGCCTATGGCGACCCGGCCTCGAACCTGTCCCTGATGAGCGGCATGCTGCAGGCGCTGGAGAGCGGCGAGATCGCCCTGCACTACCAGCCCAAGCTCGACATGCGGCTCTCCCGGATCACCGGCGCCGAGGCCCTGGTGCGGTGGCGTCACCCCACGCGGGGCATGCTGTCGCCGGACCTGTTCATTCCCATGGCCGAGGAGACCGGCCACATCCGCGCCCTCACCGACTGGGTGCTGCGCCAGGCGGTCGCCGACCAGCGGCTGTTCGCCCAGGCCGGCCACGACCTCTCCATCGCCGTGAACATCTCCGGCCGCATCCTGGGCGAGCCCGATTTCGCCCCGATCGCCGTGGAACAGGCCAAGGCCGCCTGCGGCAAGCTCTGCTTCGAGATCACCGAGACCGCGGTCATCGAGAACCCGGACCTGGCGCTGATGATGCTCGACGGCTTCGCCGACGCCGGGATCGATATCTCCATCGACGACTTCGGCACCGGCCTGTCATCGCTGGCCTATCTGAAGCGCATCCGCGGCCACGAGCTGAAGATCGACAAGTCCATCATCCGGGGCGTCAGCGACAGCCAGCGCGACACCCTGATCGTCCGCTCGGCCATCGACCTGGCCCACAGCCTGGGCCTGAAGGTGACCGCCGAGGGCGTGGAGACCGAGGCTGTCTATGCCCTGCTCGCCGGCATGGGCTGCGACCGGGCGCAGGGCTGGCTGATCGCAAGGCCGTTGGCGGTAAATGATCTTTTGACGTTTATGCCTAACGATGATCGCAGGAAGAGAAGTTCGGCCTGACGGAGGGCGCTGCGATTCACCTGCGACTGACCATCGGTCTCGCAGCGTTCGGCCTCGGACTTGGAGCCGCGGGCGGAGCCTCGGCGCAGGCCGACATCCTATCAAAAGACACGTTGCACGGCCTGGCGGAGATGCGGCTCACCGCTGCCGGCGGTGAGGACAGCTGGCTCGACCGCGGGTTCGGCAAGAGCCATGTGGGCGGCGAGAAGGTGCAGCTCGACCTCTCGGAAGTGGCCCTGGAATGGAAGCCCCGGCTCAACTTCGCGGTGAGCGGCCTGGTCCAGGTGCGGCTGCAGCCCGACGTCTCGCCGGCCCTCGACATAGGCGAGGCCTTCATCCAGTTGCGCGCGCCGCCGCAGTCATGGGGCCGGAGACCCTGCAGCGGCTGTTCACCGCCTTCGAGCAGGCCGACGGCTCGATCACCCGGCGCTTCGGCGGCACGGGGCTGGGCCTCTCCATCGCCCAGCGGCTGGCGCAGATGATGGGCGGCAGGATCACCGCCCACTCCGTCGAGGGTGAGGGCTCGACCTTCGTCCTGGGGCTGCCGGCCGCCATCGGCCAGACCCCGGACGTGGTGGTCGACGAGGCCGAGGCCGAAGTCCCGATGATGCCCACCGGCACGCTGCGCATCCTGGTGGCGGAGGACAATCTGGCCAACCAGCGGATCATCGACCTGTTCCTGCGCCCGCTGGGGGCCGAGGTGACCATCGTCGGCGACGGCCGCGAGGCGGTCGAAGCCCTGGCGGTCCAGCCCTTCGACGTGGTGCTGATGGACATGCAGATGCCGGTGATGGGCGGCCTTGAGGCGACTCGGGCGATCCGCGCAGCGGGCGGACCCAACGCCAATGTGCCGATCCTGGCGCTCACCGCCAATGTGCTGGAGGCCCACCAGGAGGCCTGCCGCGAGGCCGGGATGAGCGGCCATATCTCCAAGCCGATCGACGCGCGCTTCCTGCTGACCAGCGTGCTGTCCGCGGCCCACGTGAAGGCCAGCGAGGCCCAGGCGGCCGCCCAGGTCGAGCCGGCTGCGACCGCACTCTAGGCTCGCGCCGAAAAGTCATCGATTTACCTGAGGCCCGACGCCCGGCAAGTTCGCCGCCGATGATTGAGAAGCTGCTTCGCCGGATGATCAGGGTTGGCGACCTGACCGTGCACCTTCCTGGGGGGCGTGAGGTCCGTGTCGGCGACGGGACGGGCGCGCCTGTGGCCATCCGGCTCACCGCCAGGGCCATCCGCCGGATCTTGGGCAAGCCCGGCCTTGGGGTGGGCGAATCCTACATGGACGGCGAGCTGGTGCTGGTGCGGGGCACGCTGTGGGAGCTCCTGGAACTGGTGGGCCGCGGCGGCGGCCGCGCGCCCAAGGTGGGACACGGCTCCTGGCTCGCCCGCTTGAAGCGCAACATAAAGCGCGCCCGCCAGCAGGCCAATGGACGGGCGGCCGCGCGGGCCAATGTCGCCCACCACTACGACCTGTCGAACGACCTCTACAAGCGCTTCCTGGACGCCGACATGCAGTACTCCTGCGCCTATTTCGAGCGGCCGGACATGACCCTGGAAGAGGCCCAAGCCGCCAAGAAGAAGCACATCGCCGACAAGCTGAGGATCCAGCCGGGCCAGGCGGTGCTGGACATCGGGTCGGGCTGGGGCGGCATGGCCATGACGCTCGCCAGGGACTATGGCGCGAAGGTCACCGGGGTCACCCTCTCCGTCGAGCAGCTGGAGCTGGCCCGCGAGCGGGTCGCCGCCGCGGGCTTGGCGGACGACATAGCCTTCGAACTCACCGACTACCGCGACCTTTCCAGCAGGTTCGACCGCATCGTCTCGGTGGGGATGCTGGAGCACGTGGGCGCGCCCAACCTGCGCGAATATTTCCAGACCGTCCGCCGTCTCCTGGCCGACGACGGGGTGGCGCTGATCCATTCGATCAGCCGGATGGAAGGCCCCCGCGTGACCAACGCCTTCACCCACAAGTACATCTTCCCCGGCGGCTATGTGCCGGCCCTGTCGGAGATCACCGCGGCGGTGGAGGAGGCCGGGTTGTGGATCACCGACGTGGAGATCCTTCGGCTGCACTACGCCGAGACCCTGCGCCACTGGCGCCAACGCTTCATGGCCGACCCGGATATCCCCCAGCTCCGCGACGAGCGCTTCCGGCGAATGTGGGAGTTCTACCTCGCCGGCTCGGAGATGGGCTTCCGCTATGCCGGCCACATGGTGGCGCAGCTGCAGCTGGCCAGGCGGGTGGATTCCCTGCCGATCACCCGGGACTACATGATCTCGGAAGTCGTTCGCCCTTAGCCGTGACAATTGTCATCCGCAGTCGCCACGCGCAGAGGTCGAGTCGCCAAGATCAGGCTCTATGCCCCCATAGCGCGGGCGACCGCCTCGATAGCCTTGGTCGTGGCGCGGACGCTGGGCTGCTGCTTGGGCATCCGGTTCCAGGCGTCGAGGGCAGCCACCTTGTAGGCCTCAGCCAGGGTCGGATAGTTGAAGGTGTTCTCCACGAAATAGTCGAGCGTCCCCTGTAGGTTCAGCACCGCCTGGCCGATGTGGATCAGTTCGGTGGCCCCCTCGCCCACAATGTGCGCGCCCAGCAGCCGGCGGGTCTCCAGCGCGAAGATCATCTTCATGAAGCCGGAATGGATGCCCATGATGTGGCCACGCGAGGTCTCGCGGAACCGCGCCACGCCGCATTCGTAGGGGATGCCGCGCTCGCGCACCTGCTCCTCGTTCATGCCGACGGTGGAGATCTCTGGCACCGAATAGATGCCATAGGGGAAGAACTCCGGCGCTGGCGGGGCGGGCTCGCCGAAGGCGTGGCAGGCGGCGATCCGGCCCTGCTCCATGGAGGTCGACGCCAGGCTCGGGAAGCCCACGATGTCCCCGGCGGCGTAGATGTGCGGCACGCTGGTCTGGAAGGTGGCCTTGTCCACCGACAGCCGGCCGCGGTCATCGCAGGCCAGGCCGCAGGCTTCCAGGCCGAGGTCGGCGACTGCGCCTTCCCGGCCGGCGGAGAACAGCACCATGTCGCAATGGATCTGGCGGCCGTCGTCAGTGGTCACCACGCAGTGCTGCGGGCCCTCGACCACGGCGGCGATGACCTTGCAGCCGAGCCGGAGCGCCACGCCCCGGTCGCGCAGGTCGTGGACGAATTCGTCCACCAGTTCGCGGTCCACGAACGGCAGGATGGCGGTGTTCGGCTCCACCACCGTGACCTTCACGTCGAGCGCGCTGAAGATCGAGGCGTATTCCACGCCGATGACGCTGGCGCCCACCACCACCAGCTGCCGGGGCAGGCGCTTGAGCTCCAGGATCTCGTCGCTGTCGACGATGTGCTCGCCGTCGAAGCCGATGTGCGCGGGACGATAGGGCTTGGTGCCGGTGGCGATCAGGAACTGGTCGCCCCTGAAGATCGACAGGCCCTCCTCGCCCTCCACCAAGACGCTGTGCGGGTCGAGGAAGCGCGCCGCGCCGCGGATGGTGTCCACGCCGTTGCGGGCGAACTGGTGCTCCAGCACCTCCACCTCGTGGTGCAGGGTGATGTTCAGCCGGGTCATCAGGTCGTCGGACGAGATGTGGTGCTTGGCCCGGTAGGCGCGGCCATAGAAGCCCCGCTCACGCCAGCCGGACAGGTTGAGCACCGTCTCGCGCAGGGTCTTGGAGGGGATGGTGCCGGTGTGGACGGAAACGCCGCCCACCCTGCGCCCACGTTCCACCACCAGCACGGACTTGTGCAGCTTGGCCGCCTGGATCGCCGCGCGCTTGCCCGACGGGCCGCTGCCGATGACGATGAGGTCGTAGGACGCCTTGAGATGGTGCGGGTGTGACAAGGGCCTGTCTCCAGCGAGTAAGGGCTCAAGTCTAAGCTCACACCGGTTAAGACAAGCTTTTGTGAAGCTTTACCGGGACCTAACGCCGGCCTCGCCTAACTTGCCGGTTTTCTGTCCGAGCCCGTGGCGTCCGTCGCCCGATCTCCGGGCACCGGCGAGGACATCAGCGGGTAGTCGGAGCCCAGGAAGGTGTCGGCTGTCCAGACCCGCTCCTTGATGCGCCAGCCCTCGGCTGTCTTGACCAGCTTGTCCTCGTACTTGCCGAAGGTGGTGATCTCGGCCGGTCCGCCCTGCGTCTTGCGCTTGATCTCCATCATGTAGGACGAGCCGCGCGCCCCGCCATCAGGCGTGCCGACGATGACGAAGGAGGTGTTGAAGTGGCGCATGCCGCCGTCCTTGCCGACACGCTTCCGAAGGTCGGCATAGAACTTCTTGATGTTCGCCTCGCCGCTGAACGCGGGCCGCAGGCCCATCACCACCACGGCGTCCTTGGTGAACATCCAGGAGGCGTCGCGGGCCGACCCGGGGTCCACGTCGCGTGAGTACATGGCGTAGAGCTGCTGGATCTCGATGTAGTCCTCAGGTGGAAGCTGGACATGGCTGGAGGCGTCAGGCCGCTCGCTGGCCTGCGCCAGGGCCATGGAGGTGAGCGCGATCAGCGCGCCTGCCGCCAGAAACACAGCCTTGGATCCCATCGCCTTATCCCTCCCGTTTCGCCGCCACGCGGTGGCTTTTGCCGGACCCCGACCCGCCGTTCAGGGAACCTATTGGTCCAGAGGTGGTTCAGCTCGTCCGTGAGAACCTGATCGTGGGACGGATCGGAAGGAGCATGCAAATGAAACATCTCTTGTACGCCGCCGTGGCGCTGGCCACGGTCGCCGCGCCCATGACCTCGTTCGCCCAGCCCGGAGAGCGACGCGAGGATCGCCGGGAGTTGCGCGAAGACCGCAGGGAGTATCGTGAAGACCGGCGCGACGCCCTTCGCGACGGCCGGGTCAACCCTGGGGAACGCCGTGAGTTGGAACGCGACCGCCGCGAGGTCCGCGAAAGCCAGCGGGAGGTCCGCTACAATCGCAGCCGGGCCGACACCTGGCGAGGCCGCTCGGAATGGCGTGATTTCCGGGGCGCCCGCTCCGGCTACTGGTTCGCCCCAGGCTACGGCTATCACCGCTACGACAACCGCTACCGCAATAACTGGCGGCGCGGCGGCTATGTGCCGGTGGCCTACCGGTCCTACTATGTGCAGGACCCCTACTACTATGGCCTGACGCCGCCGCCCCGCGGCTACCGCTGGGTCTATGCGGACAACAACTTCGTGCTCATGGCGGCGGCCACCGGCCTGATCGCCAATGTGATCGCCAACGGCTACTAGGCGCGTATCCCCCACAAGGCCGAAACGCAAAACGGGCCGGCGTGAGCCGGCCCGTTCCTTGTTGTGCGGCGGGGCCGAGGCCCCGGCGGTGTTCAGGCCGCTTGCAGCTGGCCGGCCGACATCTTGCCGCTGCGCTGGTCGCGCTCCAGCTCGAAGCCGATCTTCTGGCCTTCGTGGATCGAGCCCAGGCTCGAACGCTCCACCGCCGAGATGTGCACAAACACGTCCGCGCCGCCATCGTCAGGCTGGATGAAGCCGAAGCCCTTTTGGGCGTTGAACCACTTAACTGTTCCGGTCGTCATAGTTGTATTCCGTTTTCGACAAAAGTATTCTCGCCATCCTTATAGATGACGAGATCAAATTTCTTGAGAAGGTCGAGGGTGACCCGGAAACCTTGACCTTGGCGGTCAGGAAAAAAGGGCGGCCGAACCCAAACGTAATTCGATTATATCTCGTCGCATGTGTTTGACCTCGGCGCAAGGTAAATCTATTATACAGTTGAATTATCGCCCCCTCGCGACAGGCCGATGCTGTCGCGCCGGAAAGGGGGTGGACGCTCAATTAGGGACCCCTCTTCATGGCCAAGCCTGCGGTGCAGCGGACGATCTTCACGGTAGCGAGATTTGAGGGGGATTGGGCGGTCGAGCAAGGCGGCGAATTCTTCGACCGGTCCAGCGACAAGGAGGCGGTCACCGCCTCGGCCCACCGCCGTGCGCGGGCCGCAAGCGACGCAGGCCAGCTCTGCCAGGTTCTGGTGAGCACCCCGAGGGGATTCTACGGCGGCGTCTAGAGCGGGATGCCAAGAAGTGGATACCGGTTCTTCGCGCCAATCCCGCTCTAATATTTTGGAATCTATCACCTTTTGTGAATTTGGATTGACCCAGTCCAAACTCAGCGTGATCTAGGCGGCGATGAGCAGCGATTTCGGAGCGAGACGCCGGGCGGCCCCCAAGCGGTCGCTCAAGGTCTGGCTGGTGATCCTGATGGCCGCCAGCCTGATGATGGCCATCGTGGTGGGCGTCATCGTCCGCAACCGTGAGGCCAAGATCGCCACCGCCCGGGAATGGGCGATTTCCGGCGAGCCCTGCCCGACGCTCACGCCCGAGGCCTTCCGCGCCGGCGGGTTCAAGGCGCCGCAGATGTTCAAGTACGACGCCTACGCCTTCGGCCGCCGCGCGGGCCATGTGGACTGCAACGCCGTCGGGACCAAGGGCGGCAAGGGCCTGGGCTCGGTGGTGATCTGCCAGTTCACCAGCCCCATCGTGCTGACGGTGAAGACCCCGCGCGGGGAGTACGTCTTCAACCCCGGCGTCGGCCATGCGGCCACGGTGCAGGTGGAGGACGGCGCCCCGCGCTGCGTCCTGGCCTCGAAGTTCACCGTCGCGGGCTGACCTACTAGGCCACGATCCCCTCGTCGTGCAGGCTGGCGATCTCGCCGCTGGACATGCCCAGGACCTCCGCCAGCACCTGGTCGGTGTGCTGCCCGAGCTTCGGGGCGGGCCGGGCCGGGGCGCGGGTGTCCTGAGGAATGGTGGCGGCCGGGCCGGGCGCCGGATAGCGCAGGCCGCTGGGGTGATCGATCTCCGCGAACATGGGATTGCCCGCGAACAGCCGCGGGTCGTCCAGCGCCGCCGTGAGCGGCTGGTAGGGGCCCCAGCAGACGCCCTCCTTCTCGAACACCGGCACGAGGTCGGCGAGGTCGGTCTTGGCGAAGGCGGCCTCGAACAGCGGGAACAGGCGCTCGCGGTGGTTGAAGCGCGCCCCCTCGTCGGCGGCGAAGTCGGCGCCCACCTCGGCCTCCAGCGCGCTCACGCCCTCGGCGATGCCCAGGGTCGCCACGACGCCCCGCCACTGCCTGGGCGTGATCGCCACCATCATGATGGTCTTGCCGTCGCGGGTGGTGAAATCGCGCCCGAAGGCGCCGAACAGCTCGTTGCCCATCCGCGCCCGCCCCGCGCCTGAGGAATAGATCTCGCCGGTCATGCCCAGGTTGGCCACGGTGGCCGCGGCGATGTCGGAGAGCGGCAGGCGGATCTCGCGGCCGCGCCCGGTGGCCTGGCGGTCCAGCAGGGCCGAGACCAAGGTGAAGGCGGCCATGGCGCCGGTGAGCAGGTCCCAGGCGGGCAGCACGTGGTTCACCGGCCGCGGGTCGTCCTTGGGGCCGGTCATCAGCGGCAGGCCCACGGCGCTGTTGATAGTGTAGTCGAGCCCTGGCCCGCCGTCCGCCCAGCCCATGACGCGTACGCAGATCAGGTCCTCGCGAAGCGCCCTGAGCTTCTCGTAGGACAGGAAGCCCTCCACCGGGAAATTGGTCACGAACAGGCCGCCGCGCTCGCCCGGCGAGGCCGCCAGCCGCTGGGCGAGCTCACGCCCCGCCGGCTTGGCCAGGTCGATGGCGATGGACTTCTTGGCCTTGTTGAGCCCCTCCCAGTAGATGCTTCTGCCATTGGTGTGCAGCGGCCAGCGGTTGAAGTCCGGCCCGCCGCCGATGTTGTCGAAGCGGATCACCTCGGCGCCCATCTGCGCCAGGTAGAGGCCGCAGCTCGGCCCCGCAACGAAGGCGGAGCCTTCCACGACGCGCAGGCCCTTCAGAAGATCGTACATGGTCCTAAACCCTAGCCAGAGCGGAGACCTCCTGGGCCTCCTCCATTGAAAGTCGCCAGCCGCCAGCCGCCGCATTGGCCGCCACCTGTTCGGGCCGGGTGGCGCCGGCGATCACGGAGGACACCGCGGGCCTGGCCAGCAGCCAGGCGAAGGCCAGGTCCAGCAAGGTGTGGCCGCGTTCCCGCGCCCAGGCCTCCAGCGGCTCGATGCGGTCGAAGGCCTGCTCGTTCAGGGGCGTCGGCGCGGGCATGCGCCCCACCGCCAGGCGGGCGCCTTCGGGCAGCGCCTCGCCGCGCCGGTACTTGCCCGACAGCAGGCCGGACGCCAGCGGGAAATAGGGCAGGAAGCCCACCCCGAACCTCTCGCAGGCGGGCAGCACCTCGTCCTCCACGCCCCGGGCCAGCAGCGAATAGAGGTTTTGCGCCGATACGAAGCAGTTCAAGCTGGCGGCTCGCGCGGTCCAGTCGGCGTCGGCGATCTGCCAGCCCGAGAAATTGGAACAGCCGAGGTAACGCACCTTGCCCTGCCGCACCAGGTCCTCCAGCGCCCGCAGAGTCTCCTCAACCGGCGTGTCCGGGTCGGGCCGATGATACTGGTAGAGATCGATGTAGTCAGTCCCCAGGCGCCTCAGGCTTGCCTCCACCGCCTGCATGATCCAGCGCCGCGAGCCGCCCTTGCGGTGCTCCAGGCGGTCCATCATCAGGCCGAACTTGGTGGCCACCACAACATCCTGTCGGCGCTTGCCCAGCGCCTGGCCCAGCAGGGTCTCCGACTCGCCCTGGCAGTAGCAATCGGCCGTATCGAACAGGGTGACCCCGGCGTCGATGGCGGCGTCCACCACCCGCTGCGTCTCGGCCGCGTCGATCACCCAGCCGAAGTTATTGCAGCCCAGGCCCACCGAGCTGACCTTCAGGCCGCTCGCGCCCAGGCGCCGCATCTCCATCGCCGCAACACTCCCCAAGCCGCCCGCGCCACGCCTTTTCCGGGCCGCCGCCCCCGAGGCGCGGGGGACCCTAGCGATTCCTGCGGCGACCGCCAGAGGCGAGCGCGCCTACGCTTAACTCCAGTTCACCCTTCTTATTGTCGATATCGCAACAGCGGGGTGGTTAACCTCACGATCTTAAATGGTTTTTCGACGGGCCAGTGAACGATGAGGTCGATCGCGATCATAAGTCTGGGGGCGTCGGCCGTCCTTGGCCTGGGCGCGCTGTTCGTCGCCCGCGCGGTGCTGCCCCAGGCCAATGCGCCCGCCCGCCCGCAGGTCATAGTACAGGCCGGCCAGCCGGTGGTCGTGGCCAGGCAGGACATCAAGTACGGCGACAAGCTGGAGGCCGGCCAGCTGACCATCTGGCCTGCCCCCGAGGGGTGATCCATCTTCAATGTTAGTTCATGGCGGCCTCTGACGCCAAGGGTTGGGTGGGCGAGCGCGCGCTTTCCCATCGAGCTGGCGGGCTCGCCCACGGCACGATGCCGCCGCCGCGAGGGACGAAGGATTC
>CANJKG010000039.1 GCA_947474775.1 Caulobacteraceae bacterium
GCCCCAGACTGCGGTGCAGTGACTTTTTCTCAGCCGTCGCCAGGATCGCGTCGAGCGATTTCACGCGCCACATATGGATATTCCCCTCCAGCGCAGCCCCCTGCCGCGCGATAACACGGTTGTTACCGTGGCCTGGTTGCGCGTCCCCGGTCAAGCGGCAAGGCTTGGCGGTTCAGGTCGCGCCGGATAGAGCCGCCTCGTGCTCCCGGTCCACCACATCCTGCCCGCCCTGAAGGCATCGCTGGCCAAACATGCCGCGGTGGTGCTCGTAGCGCCGCCGGGCGCGGGAAAGACAACAGTCGTTCCCCTGGAGTTGCTGGCCGAGCCGTGGCGGGCTGGGGGCCGGATCATTGTCCTGGAGCCCCGCCGGCTAGCCGCCCGAGCCGCCGCCCAGCGGATGGCCGTAACCCTGGGGGAACCTGTCGGCGAGACCGTCGGCTTCCGGGTGCGCATGCAGTCGATGGTCTCGGCCCGCACACGCATCGAGGTGGTCACCGAGGGGGTGTTCAGCCGCATGATCCTGGGCGACCCGGGCCTGGCCGGCGTCGCCTGCGTGATCTTCGACGAGTTCCACGAGCGCAGCCTGGACGCCGACCTGGGCCTGGCGCTCGCCCGCGACGCTCAGGGGCTGCTGCGCGAGGACCTGCGCATCCTGGTGATGTCGGCCACCCTTGACGGGGCCGCCGTCTCCCGCTTGCTGGGCGACGCCCCGGTGGTGGAGAGCCAGGGCCGCGCCTTTCCCGTCGAGACCCACCACCTCGGCCGCGATCCCGTCCAGCGGATCGAGGACCAGACCGTCCGCGCCGTGGAGAGGGCGCTGGCCGAGGAGGACGGCTCGGTCCTGGTCTTCCTGCCGGGCCAGGGCGAGATCATGCGCACCGCGGAGCGCCTCGCCGAGCGCCTGCGCCGTCCCGATGTCGACATAGCCCCTCTTTACGGCGCCCTCGATCCCGCCGCCCAGGACCGGGCCATCGCGCCCGCGCCGGAAGGCCGCCGCAAGGTGGTGCTGGCCACCTCCATCGCCGAGACCAGCCTGACCATCGAGGGCGTCCGCGTGGTGGTGGACTCAGGCCTGGCCCGCGTGCCGCGCTTCGATCCGGCCAGCGGACTGACCCGGCTGGCCACCGTGCGCGTCAGCCGCGCCGCCGCCGACCAGCGCCGGGGCAGGGCGGGGCGCACCCGGCCGGGCGTCTGCTTCCGCCTGTGGGAAGAGGCCGAGACCCGCGCCCTGCCGGCCTTCGCCGACCCGGAGATCCTCGACGCCGACCTCTCCGGTCTCGCCCTCGACCTAGCCCGCTGGGGCGCCCCCGACGCCGCCGGCCTGGCTTTCCTCGACCCGCCGCCGGCCGCCGCCTTCGCCGAGGCGCGCACCCTGCTGGAGCGGTTGGAGGCGGTCAGCGCAGCGGGCGTGCTCACGCCCCACGGCGAGGCGCTGTCGATCATGCCCCTGCCGCCCCGGCTGGCGCACATGGTGCTGAAGGCCGCAAAAATCGGCCAGGCCGCCCGCGCCGCCTGTATCGCCGTCCTGGTCACCGAGCGCAATCTGGGCGGCCGCGACACCGACCTGCGCCATCGCCTGGAGGGCCTGGAGCGCGACCGCTCGCCCCGCGCCCGCGACGCCAGGGCGCTGGCTGACCGTTGGGCCCGTCTCTCCGGCCGGGAAGGCGAGGGCGAACCTCTTTCCGACGGCCTGCTGCTGGCCTTCGCCTACCCCGAGCGGATCGCCAAGGCGCGCGGCGGTCAGGGGGAGTTCCAGCTGGTCAGCGGCCGCGGCGCCTTCCTGGAACCCACCGACGCCCTGGCCCGCGAGCCCTGGCTGGCCGTGGCCGAGTTGGGCGGCGGCGAGCGGCGCGACCGCATCCTGCTGGCCGCACCGGTGAAAGAGGCGGAGATCATGGCCGCCTTCGCCGCCCAACTTGCTGTTGAGGAGCGCCTGGAGGAGAGCTCCGGGGGCCGGTTGCGCGCTGTGCGCCTCACGCGCCTGGGCCGCCTGACCCTGCGCGAGACCATCGACGACAATCCCGACCCGGCTCTGATCGCCGGCGCCCTGGTCCAGCGTATCCGCCGCGAGGGCCCTTCGAGCCTGCCGTGGGGCGAGGGCGCGCGCAGCCTACGCCAGCGAGGCGCCTTCCTGCGCGATCGCGATCCCGTCTGGCCGGATCTCTCCGACGCCGCGCTGGCCGCCGCCCTGGACGACTGGCTGGCCCCGCTGCTCACCGGCGTCCGCTCGCTGACCGCCCTCAAGCCTGACACCCTGGAAGGCGCCCTGCGCACCCTGGTGCCTTGGGACCTCCAGCGCCGCCTGGACGCCGAGGCGCCCTCCCGCTGGACTGCGCCCACCGGAAACAGCTTTTCCATCGACTACGCCGCCGAGTCCGGCCCCCGCGTCGACGTCCGCGTCCAGGAGGTGTTCGGCCTGAACCAGCACCCCATCGTCGGCGGTGTCCCACTCACCCTCTCGCTGCTCTCACCCGCGCACCGCCCGATCCAGACCACCCAGGATCTGCCCGGCTTCTGGAAAGGCTCCTGGAAGGAGGTCCGCGCCGAGATGCGCGGACGCTATCCCAAACACGTCTGGCCGGAGGACCCGGCCAACGCCGCGCCCACCGCGCGGCCAAGCCGCGCGGGACCTAAGGTCTCGGCGGCGGCGGCAGGCTGAACAGCGTCCGATCCGGCGCCTTGAACTCGACGCTCTGCAGCGTCCGCGTCCGCGCGCCCGCCGCGCTGATGATCATCGACTTAAACGGAACCCGGTAGGGCCCCGCGCGGCGATAGTCTGAGAACTCGGTGGTCACCCGTTGGTCGCCGGTCTGCTCGACGATGATGCCCAGCAGCCCGGTCTTGCGCTCGAACCACAGCTCCCGCGGATAGCCGCCCTCCATGGAGATGCGGACCACGTCGAAGGTCTTGCCCCTGGCCTTCCGCGAGCCCAGGTGCGAGCCGCGCTGGTCGAACCGGCCGGGGTAGAAATAGGCGAAGCCGCCCAGAAACGCCTCGGTGCGTATCCTGGCCAGCACCGGCGGGTCGATCGAGCCGGTGTGCCGCCCGTCGGTGAGGATGCGCCACTCGCCGGCGCCATTGTAGCCCTGGACGAACTTGCCCTCTTTCAGGTGGGTCTCGGTGCGGATGCCGTAGCGCAGCGGGTCGATCCAGCGCTCGAAACGGACGCCGTTCTCCTCGCCCACCTCGTGGACGCCGCGCAGCTGGCCCCAGGCCGCCCCGCCTGTCGCGGCGCGGGCCCGGCTCAGCACCTGCTGGGCGGCCGGCGAGGCCTGGGCGTAGGCCACCACGGCCGAACCGGTGAAGGCGATGAGCACCAAGGCTGCGAGCAGCGTACGGAATAGCGACCACATCGGAGGGCAACAACTCGTGAAGCTTGTCCGCATTTTGGCGGCGGGGCGGTGATAGCGGCTCTCGTGGCCCGCCGCCAGGATGGCGCCCGGAAGCCGCCGTCCCCATTATCAGTTGTGTCGAAGGAGCCCGCCATGGATGCGAAACACCGGATCGTCTGTCCGAACTGCGACGCCGTGAACGCCATTCCCGCCGATCGCCCGGCCCAGGCCGCCAAATGCGGCCGCTGCCACGAGCGGCTGTTCACCGGCCACCCGGTCGCCCTCGACGGCCCCCGCCTGCGCAAGCGGCTGGCCAACAGCGACGTGCCGATCATCGTCGACTTCTGGGCCTCCTGGTGCGGCCCCTGCCGGGCCATGGCCCCGATCTTCGAGCGGGCCGCTCAGGCGCTGGAGCCCCGCGCGCAGTTCGTCAAGATAGACGTGGACGCCAACCCCGACATCGCCGCCGAGTTTCAGGTTCAGGGCATCCCCGCCCTGTTCGCCTTCAAGGGCGGCAAGGTCGCCGCCCGCCAGTCCGGTCTTGCCGATGTCCATACCCTATCGGGCTGGGTCGACCGGCTGACGACCTAGGTTGTAGAACTCCCGAGGCGAGTCGTTCGGACCTCGCGGGAGCCCACTATGCCGCTATCCATGCACCAGGCCTCTGCGCCGGTCTTCGTCCAGGGCCTGAAGGGCCTGCTGATCGTCCTCGACAAGGCCATCGCCCACATCGAGGCCCGCAAGATCGACCCGGCCGCCTTCCTGCAGGCCAGGCTCTATCCGGACATGCTTCCCTTCACCCGGCAGGTCCAGATCGCCACCGACTTCGCCAAGGGCTCGGTCGCCCGGCTGGCGGGCGAGGAGCCGCCGGCCTACCCCGACACCGAGACCAGCTTCGCAGAGCTTCGGGCCCGCGTGGTCAACACCATCGCCTGCATCGAGGGCTTCACCGCCGCCCAGGTGGACGGCTCCGAGGATCGCGACATAACCCTCATGCGCCGCGGCGTGGCCACTCACGTCAAGGGTCAGCCCTACCTGCTCGAACAGGCCATGCCGAATTTCTATTTCCACATCACAACCGCCTATGCGCTCCTGCGGCAAGGCGGCGTCGAGGTCGGCAAGAAGGACTATCTCGCGGTGAGCTGAGCGGCGTCTGCGCCGCCGTGACGCATCGCGGCGGCGCGCGGTTCTCGGTAGGGCCCCGCGTCCCAATTTCCGAGACAGGTCATGACCCACAAGCAGGCCGCCGAATGGAGCACGCTTTTCCTGGCGGTGCTGAGTGTCGGACTGGTCAGCGTCCTCGGCGCCGATGGCTTGGACGCCTTCCAATGGGTCGGGGCAGCCGCCGCGGTCCTGGGCTCGGTGACCGCCGCCGTCGGCGTCCTTGTCTGGCCGGAACGGGAAGAGGCCAAGGCGGGCAAGTAGCGCCCGCTCAGCCGGTCGCCGCGTAGATCATCACTCCCGTCGCCACCGCCAGGTTCAGGCTGTCGGCCCGCCCGCGCATGGGGATCTTCACGTTCACGTCGCACAGCCCCGCCATCTCCGGCGTCAAGCCCTGCTGCTCGTTGCCCATCAGGATCAGCGTCGGCCGCGCATAGGCCGCCGCGCGGTGGTCGGTCTGCGCGCTCAGGAGGGTCCCCACCACCGAGCCGGGCCAGCCCGCCCGCCAGGCCGCGAAGTCGGCCTCGCTCGCCTGGGCCAGCGGCACGGCGAAGATCGAGCCCATGGTCGCCCGCACCGCCTCCACCGAATAGGGATCGCAGCACTCGCCCACCAGGATCACCGCCCCGCAGCCGGCGGCGTCGGCGGTGCGCACGATGGTCCCCAGGTTTCCGGGGTCGCGCACCCGGTGCAGGGCCACCCAGCAGTCGGCCGAGGCCGGCGCCAGCGTCTCCAGCGGCTGGAACGCTTGGGAGAACACACCCACCACCGCCTGTGGATTGTCCCGGCGCGAGACCTTGGCGAGGATCTCCTGGGTCACCTCGATCACTTCGCCGCCGGCCGCCGCAGAGGCCTCGGCCGCCCGGCGCAGCAGAGGGTGGGCGGCGGCCTCGGCGCCATGCATCAGGATCCTCGGCGCCCGGCCCAGCTCGACGCCCTCGGTGACCGCCTTCAGCCCCTCGGCCAGGAACAGGCCGGTGGCGTCGCGCTCCTTGCGCAGGTGAAGCGCGCGGACCGCCTTCACGGTCGGGTTGGTCAGGGAGGTGACGGTCCGCCCGCTCACGCCGCCCATCGCGCATAGAAACTCATGCCCACTTCGCGCCGGCCGTCCTCCTGCGCCAGGGACAGTTCGCCCCAGGAGATGGTACCGCCGCGCCCGGCCAGCGCCTCGGCCAGCAGCCCCGCCAGCGCCGGCCCGGAAATCCGTTCGGCGTAGGCGTTGAGGATAAGGAAGGAGGCATTTTCCGAAAGAAGTCGGCCACATGTGCGGGCGAGTTCAGGCAGATCCTCGAACAGCCGCCACACCTCGCCGTCGGGTCCGCGCCCGTACTTCGGCGGGTCGAGGATGATCCCTTCGTACAGCGAGCCCCGCCGGGCCTCGCGGTGCACATACTTGCGGGCGTCCTCGACGATCCAGCGCACCGGCCGGTCGCCCAGGCCGGACAGGGCCGCGTTCTCCCGCGCCCAGGCCACCGCCTTCTTCGACGCGTCCACATGGGTCACCGCCGCGCCGGCGGCCGCCATCGCCAGGCTGGCCACGCCGGTATAGCCGAACAGGTTCAGCACCCGAGGCTGGTCCGCCGCCCGCACGCGGGCCTCCAGCCACGCCCAGTTGGCCGCCTGCTCCGGGAAGAAGGCCAAGTGCCTGAACGCCGTGAACCGGCCGTTGAACCGCGCCGGCCCCCACGACAGCGGGAAGCTCTCGGGAGGGGGGGTCTTGAACCGCCAGCGGCCGGCGTCCTCGTCGCCCTCGGGGTCGAACACCGCGTCGGCCTCGTCCCAGACGGAGGCGGGCAGGGCGGGGCGCCACAGGCACTGCGGCTCGGGCCGCACTACCCGATAGGGGCCGTACCGCTCCAGCTTGCGCCCATCGCCGCTATCCAGCAGGGCGTAGTCGGCCCATCCCTGGGTGCGCATCATCTCAGGAGCATCGGCGATGATGGGGGCGGAGCCGTTCATGGCGGGGCCTTACGCGCTTGCTCGGCCCATCGTCCAGTGCGCGAAACACCCAGACAAGCTAAGCTGCTTGCCAGCCGTCTATATTTCGGCTTTTTGTGAAATATAATTGGAGCAAGTTCGGCGTGAGCGTTCAGTCTGTCAGCCGTTCTCCCAGGAAGGCCAAGGGAGCCGGCCACCTGCGCCGCGCCGAGATCCTGGACGCCGCCCAGCGGATATTCATCGCTCTGGGCTATGAGGGAGCCACGATCCGCAAGATCGCCGAGGCGGTCGGTTTGTCCTCCACCGCCCTCTACATGCACTTCGAGGACAAGGCGGCGATCCTGGGCGAGATTTGCGACGGCACCCTCAACCTGCTGCTGGAGCGCAACCAGGAGATCGCCGCCCGCCCGTTGCCCGCGGCCGAACGCGTCCGAGCCATGCTCGAGGCCCACATGCGCTGGGCGCTGGAGAACCCCTACACCTACCAGCTGGTCTACGCCGCTCCGCGTCCGGAATCGGTGTCGCACTGGCCGGAAGGGGCCGCCGCGATCAGCCTTCGTTCGTTCGAGATCTTCTCGAGCGTGGTGCGTGAGGCCGCGGCCGAGAACCCTGAGGCGGTGGCCCAGGTGCTCTGGATGTCATGCCACGGGGTGGTCAGCCTGCTCAACGCTCACCCGCACTTCCCGTGGGTCGACCAGGAACAGCTCATGACCCTGACCCTGGAGAGCCTGATGAGCGGCCTTCTGGCGCACTAAAAAACATCCCAAACTGGCGAACGACCTGGACCTGTGCTTTTCCCGCCCTATTTGAGGCCGGGTTTCAGCTGTACAGGACCCGCCAAGGGACGAGTCAGGGGTTTTTATGTTGCGTCGTTTCACTGTGGCCGTCCTGGCCGCCATCGCGGGACTTTCGGTTAGCCATGTCGCCCTTGCCGATGAGGGCCTTCCCGGCGTGTGGAAGAACCCCAAGGGTTCCGTCCACGTCTCGATCAGCAACTGCGGCTCCGGCGCCTGCGGCGAGGTCGCCTGGGCCAGCGCCAAGGCCAAGGCCGACGCGCGCAAGGGCGGCACCGAGAACCTGGTCGGCCTGCAGCTCTTCCGCAACTTCACGCCGCAGAAGGAGAGGGTCTGGAAGGGCCGGGTGTTCATCCCCGACCTCAACGCCACCTTCACCGGCACCGCCGAACTGGTGGGCTATGACGCCCTGAAGGTCCGCGGTTGCCTACTGCCCAACGTGCTCTGCAAGTCCCAGGTCTGGACCCGCGTCGAGAACACCACCGCCAGTTTGCGTTAAGGCGCCGCGGAAGTCCCGTCCGCCGCCGCATAGGCGTAGGCCCCGCGCCGGAGATCCGCCGACAGCGTGATCGGCGCCGAGCCGCCGTTCAGGCGGGCGCGGTAGAACTGCATGCCCTCCATCACCCGCATCACATAGTTGCGGGTCTCGGAGAACGGGATGCACTCGATGAAGTCGATGGGATCGGAGCCGCCGCCACGCGGGTCGCCGCAGAACGACGACCACTGCACTGGCCGTCCCGGTCCGGCGTTGTAGCCGGCGATGGCCATCACATAGGAACCCGAGAACTGGCCCACCAGCTGGCCCAGGAAGGTCGAGCCAAGGGTCATGTTGTAGTCTGGGTCGTCCAGGCGGTTCGGTGAATAGGGCACGCCCACCTTGCGCGCCACGATCGCCGCCGTGGCCGGCATCAGCTGCATCATCCCGCGCGCGCCGACGTGCGAACGCACCATGGGGTCGAAGCCGCTCTCCTGGCGGGTGATACCCATGACCAGCGCCAACTCCGGCGCATCGGCCACTGGCGGCGGCGTCCGGGTGGGATAGCCCCGGTTCGGCAGGATCAGGCCTCGCTGGGCCGCCGCGCGCACCGCCTTCATCGAGGTGTCCTGGTCGCCATAGCCGCGGGCCAGGTCCACCAGCAGGGCGGCGTCCTGGACCGTCGGCACGGTGTCGTCCAGGTGCAGGACAAAGGCCCTGAACAGGTCTCGCTGGCCGAGTTCGAACAGCACGCGGGCGGCCTGGACCGTCTCCATGCCTTCGAAGCGCAGACGGTCGGCCTCGGTGATCGTGGGTTCGTCCGCCGCGTTCAGCCGCATGCCCAGCTTTTCGGCGGCCAGCTGGCCGTAGAAGGTCGTATTGTGGTTGGCGGCCTCGGCGTAATAGCCCTGCGCGGCCTGGGTCTCCCCGCGAGCCTCCGCCGCACGGCCTTCCCAGTAGAGCGCGCGGCCGCGGGTGATCGGTGATGAGCCGATCCGCTCCAATGCGGCGAAGTGCCTGCCGGCCGCCTGGGCGTCCTTCAGCCGGGTGAGCGCGATCCAGCCGGCGTAGAACTCGGCGTCGGCGGCGTCGCCGCCAACCGTCAGCCCGCTGTTGGCCGCCGCCGCATAGGCGCCGCGGGAATCGCCATTGCGCAGGGCGTAGAGCACCAGCCGGTAGCGCTCGTCCCACACACGGTCGGCCTGCTCGGGGCTGACCATCTCGCGCGGGAAGCGCGGCAGCTCGGCGATGGCCTGGCTCTCCAGTCCGCGCCGGCGCAGGTAGGAAGCCTTCTCGAAGGCGATTCCCGGTGAGGCCGCCAGCTCGGCGGGGAGGGCGGCGACAAGGTCGTTGGCGCCACCGGAATTGGCCCTGAACGCCATCCGTGCCCGCGCGGCGGCCTGGTGCTCGGACGGCAGCAGCGCCACCACTGCGCCCGCGGCCGGTCCCTGGGGCCCGTACAGCAGCACATCGGCGCGGCGGACATGGTCGTCCGTCTCCAGCACCTCGCCGAACCGCGCCAGCAGGGTCCGTTGGGCGTCGACCTCGAAGCTCTTGTCGCGCCACCAGCGTCGGATCAGCGCCGTGGCGTCCTGGTTGCGGCCGAGGGTGCGGTAGGCGCCGGCCAGCGCCATGGCCCCCTGGACCGTCTGCGGCTCGCCCTCGACGAACCAGGCCACCACCTGGCCGGCCGACTTGCCGGAAGTCTCCAGCAGCCGCTCGGTGGCGGCCTGCCGCTTGCCGGGACGCGGCCAGCCGACCAGATCGCGCCGCGCGCGGTCCACCTCCTCGAATCCCAGCTGATCGGCCCGGGCGTCGATCAGCGCCCAGAGCGCGATCTTGCGCGCCACCATGTCGCCGATCTGGCCGATGGCGCCGCGCGCCGCGTCCACGTCACCCCGCCGAGCCGCCTCAAGCGCCTGGCGCAGGGCGAAGGCGTCGCTGGACGACATCGGATGGCTGGATCTGCGAACGAATCGGGGCTGCGCGGGGGGCGGCGCGGGCTTGGCCTGCGCATCCAGCAGCGCGCCGATCGGATCGACCGGCTCGGGCTGGGCCTGGGCCACGGCGCCCGCCATCACGACGGCGCCTAGGACCAGGAAAGGCTTGCGGGCCTTGGGATTCAATCGACGCCCCGTGCACTGAGAATGGAATCGGCGTTGCGGGCTGGCCCCGCGCCGCCATATTGTCCGGCCAAATCTGAACGCCGCAAGAACATGCGGCCCAATCACGGCATTTTGCAGCCTATGTCCCAGCCTTTGTTCAAGGGCGTCTTCCCGGCGCTGATCACGCCCTTCCGCGACGGCGCAGTGGACGAGGACGCCTTCGTGGCCCTCGTCGAGCGCCAGATCGCCGGCGGCGTCCACGGCCTGGTGCCGGTCGGCACCACCGGCGAGACCGCCACCCTCACCCACGACGAGCACCGCAGGGTGGTGGAGCTGTGCGTCGCCACGGCGCGCGGTCGCGTCCCGGTGATCGCCGGCGCCGGGTCCAACTCCACCGCCGAGGCTGTCGAGCTGGTCCGCCACGCCAAGACCATAGGCGCCGATGCGGCGCTGGTGGTCACGCCCTACTACAACCGCCCCAGTCAGGAGGGACTCTACGCCCACTACGCTGCGATCAACGAGGCGGTTCAACTGCCAGTGCTGGTCTACAACGTGCCTGCGCGGACCAGCGTCGACATCTCCAACGAGATCCTGGCGCGGCTGTCCAAGCTGCCGAACATCGTGGGCATCAAGGACGCCACCGGCGACATGGTCCGCGCCAGCGTCCAGCGGATCACCTGCGACGAGGGCTGGACGATGCTGTCGGGCGACGATCCCACGGCGCTGGGCTACATGGCCCACGGCGGACACGGCTGCATCTCGGTGACGTCCAACGTGGCCCCCGAGCAGTGCGCGACCTTCTACGACGACGCCCTGTCCGGCC
This sequence comes from Caulobacteraceae bacterium, assembly GCA_947474775.1. Lineage (GTDB taxonomy): Bacteria > Pseudomonadota > Alphaproteobacteria > Caulobacterales > Caulobacteraceae > Phenylobacterium. The sequence continues at coordinate 10,629 of CANJKG010000039.1, forward strand.
AGTGGCCGGGCGCTCTGGCCGGCCAGGACCGGCTGGTGCGCCTGCACAAGGCCCTGTTCACCGACGCCTCGCCATCGCCCACCAAGTTCGCGCTCGCCCACCTTGGCCTCTGCCTGGAGGACGCCCGCCTGCCCATCGTGGCCTGCTCGCCGGCCGCCCGCGAGGAGGTGCTCGCCGCCATGCGGGACGCCGGCGTGATCTGATGGCCGCCGGCAAGCTGATCGCCGAGAACCGGCGGGCGCGGTTCGACTACTTCCTGGAGCAGACCTTCGAGGCCGGCCTGGCGCTCACCGGCTCGGAGGTGAAGTCCTTACGCAACGGCAAGGCCAACATCGCGGAGAGCTATGCGGCGGTGCAGGGCGACGAGATCATGCTCGTCAACGCCGACATCCCGCCCTACGCCCAGTCCGGCCCGCACTTCAACCATGAGCCGCGGCGCCACCGGAAGCTGCTCCTGAAGCGCAAGGAGATCGACAAGCTCATCGGCGCCGTCCAGCGCGACGGTCAGACCCTTATCCCCACGAAGCTTTACTGGAACGACAAGGGCCTGGCGAAGCTTGAGGTGGCCCTGGCCAAGGGCAAGAAGATCCACGACAAGCGCGAGACCGAGGCCAAGCGCGACTGGCAGCGGGACAAGGCCCGGCTCATGAAGGGCGACCGGAGCTGAGGAGGCAGGCCCTCAGCTCTCGACCGGAAACCCACCCTCGCGCCAAGCCTTCAGCCCGCCGTCCAGCGCCATCGCCCGCGTGTAGCCCAGCTCCCTGAGCGTCGCCGCGGCCAGGGTCGAGATCTTGCCGAACTCGCAGCAGGCCAGGACGCGCACCGTGGGGTCGGGCAGGGCCTCGTTGACCCGCAACTCCAGTTGGCCGCGCGGCAGGTGCATGGCGCCGGGCACGTGGCCGGCCTCGAAGGCGTCCTTCTCGCGCACGTCCAGGATGACGAGGTCGCCGCTGTTGGCCCCGAGCCGCTCCGACAGCTCGACCAGGGACATGAACGGCGTCTTCTGCGCCGCTTCGGCCAGCAGCTGGGCGATGGTCCGCCCGCCGCTCATATTGGTTCGCAGCGCCTCGGTGAGGTGGGTGGGCGCCGCCAGGTCCAGCGCCTGCATCATGGCCACGAAGTCGCCCCGCTCGGTCTTCTGCAGGCGCGGGTTGTCCGCGATCTCGGCGCCGATGGTCGAGTGGCTGCGGCCCTTGTAGTCATGGGCGGGATAGACCCTCGTATCGGGCGGCAGCTTCAAGAGGGCGCCGAACAGGCTGTCGTAGAGCGCGTGCGGGTCGCCGGTCGGCAGGTCCGTCCGGCCCGTGCCGCCGATCAGCAGGGCGTCGCCGGTGAACACCCGGTCGTCCAGCAGCAGGCTCATGGAATCGCGGGTATGCCCCGGGGTGTGCAGCGCCTTCAGGCGCATCTCGCCCACCACCAGCATGGCCCCGTCGTCCAGGCGCATCTCGATGTAGGGTGCGGGGCTCAGGCGATGCGCCACCGTGGTCGCGCCCAGCCGCCTGGCCAGGTCGCGCGCAGCGGAGAAGTGGTCGGCGTGGGTATGGGTGTCCACCAGGTAGCGGATGGAAAGCCCGTGCTTGGACGCCAGCCCGAGATAGCGGTCGGCCTGGCTCTGCTCCGGGTCGATCAGCACCGCCGACAAGGTGGTCTCGCAGCCCACCAGATAGGATTGGCAACCGCCCACCGTGACCTGCTCGAAGATCATCGCGAAGTCCCCGCTGCGCTCTGCATGGTCAAGCTTGCGCGCGGGCTTGGGTAACGGCAAGCGGTTCAGCCGCCAATCAGCGCCCGCGCGCGCTCGAACACGCCCCGGAACATCTCTGGCGTCAGGCGTCCCGTGTTCGTGTTGAGCCGGGAGCAGTGGTAGCTGTTCAGCACCGTGTAGGGCCCGGCACGGAACTCGCTGCCGTGGCCGGGAATCCCCGCAGACGCCTTCAGTCCCAGGGCCCGCAGCACATTGCGCCGCGACACGTCGCCCAGGGTCACGATCACCTTCAGCCGGGGCAGGGCGGCGATGCGGGCCGCCAGGAACGGGCGGCAGTTGGCCTCCTCGGAGGTCTCCGGCTTGTTGCCTGGCGGGGCGCAGCGCACGGCGTTGGAGACGATGCAGTCCACCAGCTCCAGGGTGTCGTCCGGCCGCGCCTCGTACTTGCCCCGTGCGAACCCGGTCGCGAGCAGGATTTCGTAGAGCAGCCAGCCGGCGTGGTCGCCGGTGAACGGCCGCCCGGTCCGGTTGGCGCCCTGGCGGCCAGGCGCCAGTCCTGCGATCAGCAGCCGGCCGTTCACGTCGCCGAACGAGGCCACCGCCCCGTTGAACCAGTCCGGATTGGCCGCCCGGTTGACGGTGCGATAGGCCACCAGCCTGGGGCACAGCGGGCAGTCGGCGGGCGCTTCGGGCGGAGCGGATGATTCCGTGATCGGCATGGGGAAGGTATAGCAGCGCTCATGGCCTACGCCCCAGCCAACCTGCCGGCCAACCTCGACGACACAGTGATCGTGGCTCTAGGCTCCGATCTGGCCGGCCCCTACGCGTCCAGCGAGGCGCTGCTGGAGGCCGCGGTTGCGGAGATCCAGGCCCGCGGCGTCCGCGTCCTCGCCCGTTCGCGCTGGTGGCGCTCGGCCGCTTGGCCGGACCCGGCCCAGCCGGAATACCGCAACGGCGTCGCCATCGTGCGGGGGAAGGGTGGTCCCGACGAGCTCCTGGCCCTGCTGCGCGCGGTCGAGGCGCATTTCGGCCGCGAGCCCGGCCCGCGCAATGCCCCCCGCACCCTGGACCTCGACCTGATCGCGCACGGACGGTTCAAGCTCGATACGCCCGGCCTCGTCCTGCCGCACCCGCGCGCCCACGAGCGCCTGTTCGTCATGGGTCCCCTGGCGGAGATCGCGCCGGCCTGGCGTGACCCGATTTCCGGGACAACAGCCGAGAAACTCGCCGCCGCCGCAAGCGTGGGGCTCGACGCGACGCCGATAATTTCCTGAAACACGAAAATGTCGGTTGGCCCGCCGGGAGTGCGTCCTTCGCACAGGCCGCCCGCCGGGTGCGGGCCACTGGAAAGGAACCACCATGCGCTTCATGATCATCCGCAAGGCCGACGCCAACACCGAGGGAGACGATGTCGCCACCCAGGAACTGGCCGCCGCCATGATGGCCTATCACGAGGAGATGGGCGCCGCGCTCAAGATCCTGGGCGGCGACGGCCTGCAGCCCTCCCGAAAGGGGGCCCGCGTGCAGTTCGCCGACGGCAAGCCCAAGGTGATCGATGGCCCCTTCGCCGAGACCAAGGAGCTGATCGCCGGATACACTGTGGTCGAGGCCAAATCCCTCGCCGAAGTGGTCGAGTGGGCCAGGCGCTGGCCGCCCATCGACGGCCAGGGCGCCGTCCAGCTGGAGATCCGCCAGCTCTACGAGATCGAGGACTTCGGCGAAGCCTTCACGCCCAAACTCAAGGAGCAGGCCGATCGCATCTTCCAGAACCAGAAGGGTTGAGCACCGGTGGCGTCGCGATCAGGCGACCGCCAGTGGCCTGCGGCGGCGAAGCATTGCGCCGAGGCCGGCGAAGCCCATCAGCATCAGCGCCCAGCTCGACGGTTCGGGTATGCCGCCGCTCGGCTCCGGGAAGCCGGAGAAGCCCACCGTGACGGACAGGCGCGCGTTGGAGCCGAGTCCGATGGTGTCGCCCAGGCGAGTGTAGGTGCCGAGGTTTCCATCCACGGCGTTGGCGGCTGAACCGGCGACCATGTAGGAGCCGGCTCGGCCATAGGTGGCGGCGCTCAGGATATCGGCGAAGATCTCGGTGGCGCCGAAATTCAACGACACGGCGTTGATGTTCATGCAACCGAGGTCGGCGGTGCAGACGCTCTGGATGGTGATGTAGTAGCCGTCGGCGTCGGCGACGCCGGCCGCGTCGGAGTAGAAGATGTCGTAGGGCTCATCGCTCGGGAAGGGGCCGAAGTCCTGGTTGGCCTTGGTCAGTGGGTTGAGCGCGGTGGTGAGGCGGGAGTCGCCGGGCGCGAACGAGAACTCCAGCATGCTGAAGGTCTCTTCGTAGGCGTTGACCGATGTCAGCCCTGGCAGGGTCCGTAGGCCAGCGTGGGCGGCGGACGAGACGGTGAGCGCCAGGGCGGCGGCGGAAAGCAGACTGATCAGGCGCATGGATTTTATCCCTTGGCGGCGGCTAAGCGGCGGCTGTGCCTGCGAGGTTAATATGCCCCGACGGTTGACGAACATCGGATTCTCCTCACAGCAGAATTTCACGCCTGTGTCGCCGTGGTGACCTCGCGCGGCGAACCGCCGTGCAACCGCCATGCGGCGTTGCACAAAACACCCCGAACCTGTAGGTTGATTGGTTCTATTCCCCGCCTGAGGACTCCATGGCCCGCGTCACCGTCGAAGACTGCATCGAAAAGGTTCCCAACCGCTTCAGCCTCGTGCTGCTGTCGGCCCATCGCGCGCGCGCCATCTCGGCCGGCTCCAAGATCCTGGTCGACCGGGACAACGACAAGAACCCCGTGGTGGCGCTTCGCGAGATCGCCGACGACGTGGTCGACGCCGAGGAACTGCGCGAAGGCGTGATCGTTGCCCTGCAACGGGTCGACGAGCGTTCGGAAGCCGAGGAAGAGGCCGAGACCCTGGCCCTGCTGGCCGATCCGACCCACATGCAGATGAGCGAGATGGAACTGGTCCGCGCCCTGCAGAGCGACCGTGACGGCGGTCAGGAGGAGCGGTACTGAGCCCGGAAGGCGCAGAACCTCTCCCTAAAACCGCGGCGTTCGATCCCGCCGTAGCGCTCAAGGACGCCCTGGCCACACCGCCGACGGCGCCTCCGAAACCCGCCAAGAGGCCTAAGCTTCTCCGTCAGTTCGAGCTGATCGAGAAGGTCAAGTCCTACGACCCCACCGCCGACGAGGCCCTGCTGAACCGGGCCTATGTCTACGCCATGCGCATGCACGGGGCCCAGAAGCGCGCCTCCGGCGACCCCTATTTCGCCCACCCGATCGAGGTGGCGGGCATCCTCACCGACTACCGGCTCGACACCGCCACCATTGTCACCGCCCTGCTGCATGATGTGATCGAGGACACCCCGGTCACCCGCAAGGAGATCGACGAACTGTTCGGCCCTGAGGTGGGCGAACTGGTGGAGGGGGTCACCAAGCTCTCCAAGCTGGAGCTCTCCTCCGAGCACCTGCGCCAGGCCGAGAACCTGCGGAAATTCATCCTGGCCATCAGCCGCGATGTGCGTGTCCTGCTGGTGAAGCTGGCCGACCGCCTGCACAACATGCGCACGCTTCAGTACATCGCGAGTCCCGCCAAGCGCGAGAGGATCGCCCGCGAGACCCTGGACATCTATGCCCCCCTGGCCCGCTCCATCGGCGTCCACCGCATCTGCACCGAGCTGGAGGAGCTCGCCTTCGAGCACCTCAATCCGGTAGCCCGAGACGCCATTTACCGGCGGCTCGACATCCTTCGCGAGCAGCAGGGCGGGGCGGTCTCCCTGGTCAGCCAGGAGATCGCGGCCAGGCTGGATTCCGCAGGGGTGCCTGCCCGCGTCTACGGGCGCGAGAAGCAACCCTATTCGATCTGGCGCAAGCTGCAGCGCAAGTCGATCGGCTTCTCACAGCTCTCCGACATCTACGCCTTCCGGGTGATCGTCGACACCGAGGACGACTGCTACCGGGCGCTCGGCGTCATCCACCGGGCCTGGCCCAGCGTGCCGGAGCGGTTCAAGGACTTCATCTCCACACCCAAGCGGAACAACTACCGCTCGCTGCACACCACCGTGGTGGGGGCCAAGGGCATGCGCATCGAGATGCAGATCCGCACCGAGGCCATGGACCGCGTCGCCGAGGAGGGCGTCGCCGCTCACTGGCGCTACAAGGACAAGACCTACGGCTTCGACGTCGAGCACCAGAAGGCCGCCGGTGGCCGCGACCCGCTGGTCAACCTGCGCCACCTCGTCCAGGTGCTGGAGCACGGCGGCGATGTGGAGGAGCTGGTCGAGCATGCCAAGCTGGAGATGTACCTCGACCAGTCCTTCGTCTTCACGCCCAAGGGCCGGCTGGTCAGCCTACCGCGCGGAGCCATGCCGCTTGACTTCGCCTACGCCGTCCACACCGACGTGGGCGACACCTGCATCGGGGTGAAGATCAACGGCGA
>CANJKG010000040.1 GCA_947474775.1 Caulobacteraceae bacterium
ATCGTCATGCTGCGCGAGATCGAGGTGGAGAGCCACTGCGAGCACCACATGGCGCCCTTCCTGGGCAAGGCCTACGTGGCCTACATGCCCACCAACCGCGTGGTCGGCATCTCCAAGCTGGCCAAGGTGGTGGAGATTTTCGCGCGGCGTCTCCAGACCCAGGAGACCATGACCCAGCAGATCACCGACGCCATTACCGACAGCCTGCGCCCGGCCGGCGTCGCGGTGCTGATTGATGCCGCCCACCAGTGCATGACGACGCGCGGCGTGCACCACCGCCACGTCTCCACCATCACCACCCAGTTCACCGGCGTCTTCAAAACCGACCCGACGCTGCGCCAGCGGTTCCTGGACTTCGTCAACAAGCGCTGATCGCGCCGATCCCGCGCCCATTGCGCTGACGCCTGTGGCGCGGGAGATTGCGCGCCTTGGCGTTCATCAAAGATTGGAGATGCGGGTGGAACTGCAGGAGATGCTCGACCGCGAGGGCGTCCGCAAGGCGCTGTCCGAGGTCAATTTCGCCACCGACGGCGCCGACCTGCAGGCCCTGGCCGAGTGCTACACGGAGGACGTGGTGTTCCAGCGCCGGGACGAGGTGATCCGCGGCCGCGAAGCGTTCCTGGCCTTCTTCACGGCTCGCGGCTCGGGAAAGCCCCGCGATCCCAATCGGCCTCACCGTCCGAAGCTGCGTCACCACATGACCAGCTGCAAGATCGACATCGTCTCGCCCACCGAGGCCCGCGCCCAGACCTATTACATGATGGTCCGGCCGAACGGCCTCGACCAGACCGGCATGTACCGCGACACCCTGCGCAAGGTGGACGGCCGCTGGCTGGTGGCCCACCGCATCGTCGAGGTCTACTGGGGCTCCGCCGCCCTCCTGGCTCGCGAACCGGAACTGGCCGCCATCGGAGTCCATAGCCCGCCAGCGGGAGCCTAACCGCGCTTCAACTGGTAGTCCGGCCGCTTCCCCGACTTCGCCCAGTAGTCCGCCAGACCGACCTCGCGCACCAACGGTCCGAAGCGTGGGTCGGCGCGCAGCGGGGTCGTGGAGGGAAAGAACAGGAAGAAGGTCCGCCGCTCGGCGTAGTAGGCGCCTTGCTCCTCGGAAAAGCTGCGCCAACCGGGGCGGAACCCGCGGCCGAAGAAATAGGCGTCGATGAGCTGGAAGGCGCGGTCCGGCCGGCCCAGGGCCGAGGCCGCCTGGATGGCGTTCTCGGTGTAGCCGGCGCCCTGCTGCGCGGCCTCCAGCCCGAGAGCCAGGGCGCGTTCGATGTCCGCCGGCGCGCGGCTGGCGATCGCGCGTGCGTTGGCGAGCGCGATCTCGAAGTCCTGCTGGGGGACGCCGACCGGGCGGCCGGCGCGGTTCTCGACCATGGCGATCGCCTCCTCAGGGCGTCCCGAGTACAGGCGGAAGAGGAAGTTCGTGAACCACACCAGTATGTGCCTCGGATAGGTGGCCATGCCCTGGTCGGCGGCGCGCTGGGCGTCTTCCAGCCGGTTGGCGGACCAGTAGACCATGGTCTGCTGGTAGAGCAGCTTCGGCGACGCCGGCGTGACCTTCGCGATCTGGTCGATGTTCCGCGCCGCCGCCCGCATCTGTCCGGTGGAGAACAGGACGTAGCCCAGCCCGACCAGCAGCTGCGGCGTGTCGGGATGGCGCACAAGCGCGCCCCGATAGGCCATCTCCGTCTCCCGCCAGGCCCCGAAGACCGGCTTCAGCTCCACCAGGGCCGCCTGGGCGAGCGCATTGTCCGGGTCGAGCTGCAGCGCCCGCTCGGCGGCCGCCCGCGCGCGGGCCTGGCCAGCGGTGCGGGTGGCGGGAGGCCCAGTCAGGGCCCCCAGCACATAGGCGTAGGCCAGCGAGCCCCAGCCATCGGCGAAGCCTGGAGCCGACTCCACCACCTGACGCAGCAGGCCGATGGCCTGGGCGTACTGGTCCTGGCTGCTGGCGTGGATCGCGACCCAGGCCTGGTCGTAGAGCTTCCCGGTCTCCGGATCGACGCCTCCGCCGGGGTCGCCGCGCCACCACCACCAGCCCGCGCCCAACGCCGCCAGCCCGGCCGCCCCCGCGCCGAGCAGATAGCGGCGTTGCAGGCTGCCGCGTCCGCCCCGTGAAGCCGTGGGCGCAGCCTCCAGGGCGTCACCGTCCCCGCTGGTCAGCCGGTAGCCGACTTTCGTCACGGTCTCGATCGCAAAGGCGCCGGCGCCGATCCCCTCAGCCGCCCGGCGTAGCCGCGAGATCACCCGGTTTATGGCGTCCTCGCCGACGATGCGGCCCTCCCAGCAGGAGGCCGTCAGGTCGTCGCGGGTGACGATCTCGCCGCCGGCCAGGGAAAGGGCGACGAGGGCCTGCATCACCCTCGGCTCAAGGGTCTCGCGCCCGCGTCCGTCCCGGACCAGCTCGCGATTGGCCGGGCGCACCTCCACCGGCCCCAGGTGAAAGGGCTTCTCGCGCGCCAGGACGATGACGGATTCGTCAGTCAACTATCTGGATTCCCTCATGATCAGGAGATCATCAGTACTTCATCAGCTTCTCGTCCTGTCGATCAGGTGAGCTTTCCGGCCTTCTGGACCTCGCCGGGACGCACCCCGACGCCATTCAAGACGCGAAGGACTGATCGCCATGCAAAAGACCCTCCTGATCGCCGCCGCCGCCACCGCCCTCGCGCTGGTCGCCGCCCCCGCCTCCGCCGCCGGCCACAGCTGGCAGGTCGGCAAGGATAGCTACAACATCCACCTCAGCGACCTCGACCTGGCCACCGCCGCCGGACGCGCCGAAGCGCTCGCCCGCGTTGAGAACGTCGCCGCCAAGCTCTGCGCTGGCAAGGGCCCGCGTGCCGAACGCCAGGCCTGCGAGACCCACACCATCGAGGCCTCCGCCACCGGCAGGATCGGCGCCGCGGTGAAGCTGGCCATCGAAGAGCGTTCCAGTCTCCGCTGGAGCCTCGCCCAGTCCAAGTAACCCCTTTGGCTGGACGCGTCCGCGCTGATGGCCCGGCCCCACTTGGCCGTCAGCGCGGCAGGCTCCCTGCCTGGGGTCTAGCCTAACCGCGACGCCCGGCGCCATATGTTGCGCATGATCGACTTCCCCACCGCCCTCGACAAATACGCCCTGGAGCACGGCCCGGCGCTGGCCCCACGGTTCGATGCCGCCGGCCTGATCGCGGCCATCGCCACCCACGCCGACACCGGCGAGATCCTGATGTTCGCCTGGATGAACGCCGAGGCGCTCTCGAAGACCCTCGAGACCGGCGAGGCCCACTACTTCAGCCGCTCGCGCAATGAGCTCTGGCACAAGGGCGCCACCTCCGGCCAGGTGCAGCAGGTTGTGGAGGCGCGCATCGACTGCGACCAGGACGCCGTCTGGCTGAAGGTCCGCCCGCAGGGTGACGGCGGCGCATGCCACACCGGCGCCCGCTCCTGTTTCTACCGGGTCATCGAAAATCGGGGCCTGGTGGAGCGGCCGTGACCGCTATCGAGTCGCTCGGACGGCGCTAGATCGCAAGTTGTGCGTTAAAGTGAAGGTCCAGACCCAGGAGTAAGATACCCATGGCCAGCGTAGGTCTCCACGTCGACCGCGATAAGCTCAGCCGCAAGACCATCGACATGCATTACGCCATCACCTCGCTCATGGAGGAGTTCGAGGCGGTGGACTGGTATCGCCAGCGCGCAGACGACTGCGCAGACCCCGCGCTCAAGGAGATCCTGCTGCACAACGCCAAGGAGGAGCTGGAGCATGCCTCCATGATCCTGGAGTGGCTGCGCCGCAACGACGTCCAGGTCGACGCCCAGCTCAAGGAATACCTGTTCAAGGAAGGCTCGATCACCGGCCACGAGGAGGACGCCAGCGGCGAGCATGGCCTCTGAGGCCGCCGTCGACGAAGACCCGGAGCCGGCGGCGGACTACGGCGAGCGGATCGTGGCCCTGTCAGCGGATGACGCGGCGGCCGGGCGTATCGACAAGGCGCTCGCCACCCGCCTGCCCGAGCTTTCGCGCGCCCGCATCCAGGCCCTGATCGCAGAGGGCCGGGTCAGCCGCGAGGGGGCGCCGGTCACCGACGGCTCAGCCCGCGCTCTGCCCGGCGACTACCGGCTGGAGATCCCGCCGCCGGCGCCCGCCGAGCCGCGGCCCGAAGCCATTCCGCTTACCGTGCTGTTCGAGGACGCCCACCTCATCGTGGTGGATAAGCCCGCCGGCATGGCCGCCCATCCGGGTCCGGGCACCGAGAGCGGCACCCTGGTCAACGCCCTGCTGCACCACTGCGGCGACAGCCTCTCCGGCATCGGCGGTGTGGCGCGCCCGGGCATCGTCCACCGTCTGGACAAGGAAACCTCCGGCGTCATGGTCGCCGCCAAGACCGACGCCGCCCACCAGGGACTCTCGGCCCTGTTCGAGGCCCACGACATCGAGCGGGTCTACGTGGCCTTCACCCGTGGCGCGCCGAGCCCCGCCAGAGGCCGCATCGAGGCCGCCATCGCCCGCTCGACTCACGACCGCAAGAAGATGGCCATCGTCCGCTCCGGCGGCCGCAACGCCATCACCGACTACCGGGTCGAAGGGGTTTTCGGTCCCCCCGACAAGCCCCTGGCCGCCCGCGTCGCCTGCCAGCTGGAGACCGGCCGCACCCACCAGATCAGGGTCCATCTGGCCTCCAAGGGTTCGCCCTGTCTGGGCGACCCGGTCTACGGCTCCGGGCCGCCGGCTGAAAAGGTGAAGGCCGCCATCGCGACGGCCGGCCTCACCCGCCAGGCCCTGCACGCCACGATCCTCGGTTTCCGCCATCCCATCACCGGCGAGACCCTGCGTTTCGAAACCCCACCGCCGGCCGACATGGCGGCGCTGGAAGCGCTTCTGCAGGCGCTGTGAGAATCCATCGCCTTGATGGCGCCAAGATCGGCCGCTAAAAACCAACCCTGGTAGTCGGATATTGGGATTCCCCTCCCGAGTGTATCCTTCGGGGGTGATCTGGCGCTGCCGCAACCTCGCACCTATCTGAAAAGTTAGAGGCGTAGGGACCGGTCGCACGAAGCGCGTCGGGGAGTCCGAAACGTCCGGGGAAAGGGGAATAGGCCAATGGCCGCCAATGCGTTGAGCGTCATGTCGCCGGAAGGCGGCTTGAGTCGTTACCTGTCGGAAATCCGCAAGTTCCCGATGCTCGCCAAGGACGAGGAGTTCATGCTGGCCAAGCGTTGGCAGGAGCATGAGGACCCGCAGGCCGCGCATCGGCTCGTCACCAGCCACCTGCGCCTGGTGGCCAAGATCGCCATGGGCTATCGCGGCTACGGCCTGCCGATCGGGGAAGTCATTTCCGAGGGCAACGTCGGCCTGATGCAGGCGGTCAAGAAATTCGATCCCGACCGTGGCTTCCGCCTGGCGACCTACGCCATGTGGTGGATTCGCGCCTCGATCCAGGAATACATCCTGCGTTCGTGGAGCCTGGTGAAGATGGGCACCACGGCGGCGCAGAAGAAGCTGTTCTTCAATCTGCGCAAGGCCAAGAGCGAGATCGAGGCCCTCCAGGAAGGCGACCTGCGTCCCGACCAGGTGAGTCTGATCGCCACCAAGCTCGGCGTGCTGGACGAAGAAGTGATCTCCATGAACCGCCGGCTGGCCGGCGGCGACGCCTCCCTCAATGCGCCCCTGCGCGCCGAGGGCGAGAGCGAGTGGCAGGACTGGCTTGTGGACGAAACCACGCCCAGTCAGGAGACCACCGTCGCCGACAACCAGGAAAACACCCTGCGCATGGGTCTCCTGCAGGAGGCCATGACCGAGCTGACCGATCGCGAGCGTCACATCCTGACCGAGCGGCGGCTGAAGGACGATCCGACCACCCTGGAGGAACTGGCCTCACAGTACGGCGTCAGCCGCGAGCGGGTCCGCCAGATCGAGGTCCGCGCCTTCGAGAAACTGCAGAAGTCCATGCGCGCCGCCGCGCTGGCCAGGAACCTGGTCGACGCGTGAGTCACCTGACCCTTCTCCCCTGTGCGGGAGAAGGGGCTCTACGCCTCTTATTGTCGAGCACGATTCAACGATCAGACGATTCCGTCTGATCGCATCGTGCTCTAAGCCGCGCTCAACCGCGCAGGCCGGTCGTCTGGCGGCAGGTAGCGGAACAGCTCCACCGCGCTTGCCTCCAGTTCGCCGACCTTCAGGGCGCGGCCGTTCACCACGGTCATGGCCAGGTAGCTTTCGAACTCACGAGTGGCGTGGGCCAGCCCGGGGTCGCCCATCTCGTTGGCCACCCGACAGAGCGTCTCGACCTGGGTCTCCATGGCGCGGATCGCCTGGACGGGATCGGTCTCGGCGGCCAGGACCGCGCTGCGCAGGATCTTCAGCGCCTCCTGAATCTGCTCCTGGTCGCTCCGCTGCGGCCCGTCGTCCTGGCGTTTGCGCGGGCCGGCGTAGTCGCCGCTGTTGAACCGCCGACGGTCAGGCCCGATGTATCGCATCGCCTCGACCCAGTCGCGCTTGCGAAGGGTCACCGCCTCCAGGCGGCGCATGAGGTCCTTCAGTGAGAACGGCTTGACCAGGAACTCGTGGACCCCGGCGTCGCGGGCGGCCAGCAGGATGCCGGTGGTGGCCTGGCTGGTGACCATGATCACCGCCGCCTTGCGGCAGGCGAAGTTGCTGCGCCGCAGGTCACGGGTGAACTGCAGGCCGTCGAGCTGGTCGGCCTGGTACTCAACGAAGATCACGTCCGGATTGACGTTGGCGGCGAGCTTCAGGCCCCGCTCGGAATTTGGCACGGTCCAGACGTGGGCGTGCATGGCGTCGCGCGCGACCTCGCTCAGCAGCCGAGCCGTCGCCACGTTCGGATCGACGATCAGCACCTTATTCAGGAGCGGCGCCATGCGCTCCATGAGCTTCTTGTCGGAAAACACGCTGGTCCCCGTCCCACTGACGACGGTGACCCTAGGCTTGAGGCGGTAAAAATCCCCTTGACGGAGTCGGCCCCCGGGGAGCGCCGTTCAGCGCTCAGTCCTGGAACGGATCGCGCATCATGATGGTGTCGTCGCGCTCCGGGCTGGTGGACAGCAGGGCCACCGGCGCGCCGATCAGTTCCTCGACCCGGCGCACGTACTTCACAGCCTGAGCCGGCAGGTCCTTCCACGACCGCGCGCCCTGCGTGCTCTCCGACCACCCCTCCATCTCCTCATAGACCGGGACCAGGGCCGCCTGGGCCTTCAGGCCCGCGGGCAGGTAGCCGATGGCCTCGCCGCCCAGCCGGTAGCCGGTGCAGATCTTCAACGTCTTCAGCCCATCCAGCACGTCGAGCTTGGTGAGCGCGATCCCCGCGATGCCGTTCAGCGCCACCGACTGGCGCACCAGGGCCGCGTCGAACCAGCCACAGCGGCGGCTGCGGCCCGTCACCGTCCCGAACTCCTTGCCCACCGCGCCCAGATGCTGGCCGACCTCGTCGAACAGCTCGGCCGGGAACGGCCCCTCGCCCACGCGTGTGGTGTAGGCCTTGACGATGCCCAGGACGTAGCCCACCCCGCGCGGTCCCAGCCCTGAACCCGCAGCCGCCTGTCCGGACACCGTGTTGGATGAGGTCACGTAAGGGTACGTGCCGTGATCGATGTCCAGCAGCGCGCCCTGGGCGCCCTCGAACAGCACCCGGCGGCCGGACTTCACGATCTCGTCGAGCAGCAGCCACGCCGGCCGGGCGTATCTCAGGATCTGCGGGGCCATGGCCTCCAACTCGGCCAGCAGGGCCGCGCCGTCCGCCTCGGGCAGGCCCAGGCCACGCCGCAGCGGCCCGTGGTGCGCCAGCAGCCGGTCGATCTTGGCCTCCAGCGCCTCGCGGTCGGCCAGGTCCGCCACGCGGATGGCGCGGCGGCCCACCTTATCCTCATAGGCCGGCCCGATGCCGCGGCCGGTGGTGCCGATCTTGTTGGTGGCGGCGGCCTCGCGCGCCTGGTCCAGGTCCCGGTGCAGCGGCAGGATCAGGCAGGCGTTGTCGGCCAACACCAGCAGGTCGGGCCCGATCGCCACCCCCTGCTCGCCGAGCTTGGCGATCTCCTCCAAAAGGTGCCAGGGATCGACCACCACGCCGTTGCCGATCACCGACAGCTTGCCCTGCACCACGCCCGACGGAAGCAGGGAGAGCTTGTAGACCTTGCCGTCCACCACCAGCGTATGCCCGGCGTTGTGACCTCCCTGGAAACGCACCACCACGTCGGCGCGGTTCGACAGCCAGTCGACGATCTTGCCCTTGCCCTCGTCGCCCCACTGGGCGCCGATCACGGTGACGTTGGCCATTGGATACGGGTCCCCGACCTGCCCGGACAAATCGCGGCGCCCTTCGACAGGTGCTCGGCGCGGCGATGGGGATCGGTTCTAGGCGCCGTCGCCCGGCGCGGGCGCGATTTAGCGGAAGCGGCGCGGTCGCTCAACCCTTATGAAGGGGTCATGCAACGGCCGCGCTTCCACCTCGCCTTCCCGGTCCGCGACCTGGCGGAGGCCCGCGCCTTCTACGGCGACCTGCTGGCTTGCCCGGAAGGCCGCTCCAGCCCCGAATGGGTGGACTTCGACTTCTTCGGCCACCAGATCGTCGCCCACCTGTCGCCGGAAGAGGCCGGTCGTCTCCACACCAGCCCGGTGGACGGGCAGGACGTGCCGGTCCGCCATTTCGGCGCCATCCTCGACCTGGCCGCCTGGGAAGCCCTGGCCGAGCGCCTGAAGGCGGCCGGCGTGCGCTTCGTCATCGAGCCCCAGGTCCGTTTCAAGGGCGAGCCCGGCGAGCAGGCCACCCTGTTTTTTCTCGATCCCTCCGGCAATGCGCTGGAGTTCAAGGCCTTCGCCGACGACGCCATGGTGTTCGCCAGATGAGCGTCGCCTTCGAGGACATCGAGGAAGCCGCCGGCCGGCTGGAAGGCCATGCGGTGGTCACACCGCTGATCGAGAGCCCGGCGCTGAACAGCCGGCTTGGCGTGCGCGTGCTGATCAAGCCCGAGACCCTGCAGCGGGTGGGCGCCTTCAAGTTCCGCGGCGCCTACAACCGGCTGGTGCAGATGAGCCTGGCCGAGAGGCGCGGGGGGGTGGTCGCCTTCTCATCCGGAAACCACGCCCAGGGCGTGGCGCTCGCCGCACGGCTGTTGAACCTGCCCGCCCTGATCGTCATGCCCGCCGACGCCCCGGCCGTGAAGGTCGACTCCACCCGCGGCTACGGCGCCGAGGTGCGCTTCTACCTGCGCCTGAAGGAGGACCGCGAGGCCATCGCCGCGGCGGCGGCCCACGAGCGCGGCGCGGTGATCGTGCCGGCCTTCGACGATCCCCACATCATCGCCGGCCAGGGCACCGCTGGCCTGGAGCTGGTCCGCCAGGCGAAAGCGCTGGGCGCCGACCTCGGCCTCGTGGCGGGCCCGGTGGGCGGCGGCGGGCTGATGGCCGGCGTCGCCACCGCCGTGAAGGCCCTGTCGCCCGCCACCGCCATCGTCGGGGTGGAGCCGGAGCTGTTCGACGACACCCGCCGGTCCCTCGCCGCCGGCCGGCGGATCGCCATCGAGCCCAAGGGCCGCTCGCTCTGCGACGCCCTGGAGAGCCCTGCCCCCGGCAAGCTCACCTTCCCGATCCTGCAGGGCAACCTGGCCGGCGTGGCCACGGTCACCGACGCCGAGGTGGCCGAGGCCATGCGCTACGCCTTCCAGGTCCTTAAGCTGGTGGTCGAGCCGGGCGGGGTCGTGGGCCTCGCCGCCCTCCTGGCCAGCAAGATCGCCCTTCCCTCGGAAGGCGCCGTCGGCCTCATCCTCTCCGGCGGCAACGTCGACCCTGACCTGTTCGCCAGGGTCATCCGCGGAAAGGTCTAGGACAGACTCGAGTCCTATTCGACCAGTCTCCCGGCCTCCGGCGCTTTCGCATCGCGCGGGGTCGTGAAGCGGGCCAGCCTCGGCTTCAGCCACTGCTCGAAGTCGTCCACGAACTCATAGACCACCGGCACCAGCACCAGCGACAGGATGGTGCTGGTGATCAGGCCGCCGATCACGGCGATCGCCATGGGCTGGCGGAACTCGGCGCCCTTCTCCAGGGCGAGCGCCGTGGGCAACATGCCGGCGGCCATGGCCATGGTGGTCATGACGATCGGCCGCGCCCGCTCGCGGCAGGCCTCGATCAGGGCGTCGTACTGGCTCATGCCCTCGCGCTCGCGCTCGATCGCGTATTCCACCAGCAGGATCGAGTTCTTGGCCGCCAGGCCCAGCAGCATCAGGAAGCCGATCAGCGAGGGGATCGACAGCGACAGGTTGAAGGCCAGCAGTCCGAGGAACGCCCCGCCCACCGCCATCGGCAGGGCCGACAGGATCACCAGCGGCTTGAAGAACGACCGGAACAGCAGCACCAGCACGCCGTAGATCATGAACACACCGGCCAGGATCGCCACCCCGAAGCCGCCGAACAACTCGGCCATGGCCTCCTGGTCGCCGACCGCCGCGGGCTTCACCCCCTTTGGCAGGTTCTTCATGATCGGCAGGGTGTCGACGGCCTTCTGGGCGTCGCCCATCTCCACGCCGTTGAGTTCCGCCTGGACGGTCATCTGCCGCTGGCGGTTCAGCCGGTCGATCCGCGCCGGGCCCGCCTGGAAGCCGATGTCGGCCACGCTGCCCAGGGTCGTCGAGCCGCCGGAGCCGGTCGGGACCCGCAGCGCCTTGATCCGCTCGATGTCGGCCCGCGCGTCCTGCGGCAGGCGGATGCGGATCGGGATCCGCCGCTCGCCCTCGTTGAACTTGGCCACATTGGCGTCGATGTCGCCCACGGTGGCGACCCGGGCGATGGTCGCGATGGCGTCGGAGGAGACCCCCAGGCGGGCGGCCTCGTCGGGCCTTGGCCGGATCACCAACTCGGGACCCTCGGCCGGCTTCGACGGCCTGGGGTCGGCCAGCTGCGGTAGCCGGCGCATCTGCTGCTCCAGCTGCAGGGCGGCCTGCCCCAGGGCTTCGGGATCGTCTCCGGTGAGCACCTGCTGGTAGCCGGCGGCGCCCTGGAAATCGAGGAAGTTCAGCCGCGCGTCGGGGATGGCCCGAAGCTCCTGGCGCAGGCGCTGGCGGATCTCGTCGCCCTTCACCGCGCGGTGCGGGTCCAGCAGGACGGTGGCGGTGCCAGACCGCAGGTCGCTGCCGCCCGGGCCGCTGCCCGGACCGAAGGTGGCCACGGTCGATCCCACCTGGATGAAGACGGCGGTCACCTCCGGCTGCTTCTGGAACAGGGCGTTCACCCGCTGGGCGATATCCTCCATGTCGGCGGGCGTACCGCCCGGCGGACCCTGGATGTTGACGTACATGTAATCAGGGTCGCCCGGTGGCTGGAATCCCTGCGGCAGCAGGCCCGCCAGCATCACCGAGCCCACGAAGATCGCGACGCCGACGATGGTAGAGACGATCCGGCGCCTCAGCGCCCAGTCCAGCGCGCGCCGGTAGCGGCCGTCGAACGGCTTGGGCGGCCTGGCGTGGGCCACCGGCTTGAGTAAATAGGCGGCCATAAGCGGCGTCACCAGGCGGGCCACCAGCAGCGAGAACAGCACCGCCACCGACACTGTCAGGCCGAACTCGCGGAAGAACTGGCCGACGATGCCGGGCATGAAGCTCACCGGCATGAACACCACGACGATGGACATGGTGGTGGCCACCACCGCCAGGCCGATGGCGTCGGCCCCGATCAGGGCCGCCTGATAGGGCCGGGCGCCTCTGGCCACCCGCTTCTCTATGTTCTCGATCTCGACGATGGCGTCGTCCACCAGGATGCCCACCACCAGTGTCAGCGCCAGCAGGGTCACCACGTTCAGCGAGAAGCCCATGAGCTTCATCACGAAGAAGGTCGGGATCAGCGCCAGCGGCATGGCCACCGCGGTGATCAGGGTGGCCCGCCAGTCGCGCAGGAACAGGAACACCACCAGGGCGGCCAGCAGCATGCCCTCGGCCAGAACGTGCTGGGTGGCGCGGAAGCTGTCGCGGGTCTCGGTGACCGTGGAGAACACCTTGTTGAAGGTCACCCCCGGGTGGGCCTTCTCCAGCTCCTTGATCTTCCCCGCGATGGCGTCCTCGGCCACCACGTCGCTGGCCTCCTTGGTCTTGGAGACCTGGAAACCCACCACCGGGCGGCCGTTCAGCCGCGCGAAGCCGCGCACCTCGGAGGCGCCGTCGCCCACGTCGGCCACGTCCCTCAGCTTGACGAAGCCGCCGGCTCCGGTGGGGATGGTGAGCTCTCGGATTTGCGCCACCGAGGCCACTGAGCCCAGCACGCGCACCGTCTGTTCGCGGCCCCCGATGGCCACCCGCCCACCGGGCGAGTCGCTCTGGAAGGCGCGCAACGCCGTGTTGACCTGGGTGGCGGTCAGCCCCCGCGCCGCCAGTCGGTCGGGGTCGATCACCACATTGATCTCGCGCGACACCCCGCCCACGCGGGTCACCTGGGCCACGCCCTTGGCGCCTTGCAGGGCGCGCGAGACGGTGTCGTCGATGAACCAGCTGAGCTCGTCGTCGCTCATGGCCGGCGCGGCCACCGCATAGGTCAGGATCGGCGCCAGGGCGTCGATCTCCACCTGGCTGACGGTGGGCTCGTCGACGTCGCGCGGCAGGCTGGCTCGGGCCTGGGCGATCTTGGAGCGGACCTCGTCGGTCTTCTTCTGCAGGTCGTCGCCGATCTCGAATTCCATCGAGGTGGTGGACACGCCCTGGGTCACCACGGAGGTGATGTTGCGCACCCCGCTGACGCTGGCCACCGCGTCCTCGACGGGACGGGTGATCTGGGTCTCCATCTCGCCGGGGGCGGCGCCGTTCTGGGTGACGGTCACCGCCACGATGGGGAACTGGATGTTGGGGAACTGCTTGATCGGCAGGCCCATGTAGGCGATCAGCCCGGCCAGGATCAGGCCGATGAACAGCACCGTCACCGGCACCGGGTTGCGGATCGCCCAGGCCGAGATCGGGAAGCCGGAGATCCCCTGATGCTGCTCGCCGCTCATCTGCCGGGAGCCTTCACGGCCGTCTTGGCGGGCGGCGCTGCGGCGGCCACCGGGCGCACCAGGTCGCCGTCCAGCAGCAGGCCGCCGGCGGCGGCCACGATTCGGGCGCCCACCGGCGGGCCCTTGGTCAGTTGCACGAGGCCGGAGCCCCGCTCGCCGGCGGTGATCCCCACCCGCTTCACGCGGTTGTCGGCGCCCACCACCATGACGCTGGCGCCATCGGCGTCATAGCGCACCGCCGTCTCGGGGACGGCCGGCGCCATGGCCGAGGCATCGGTGAACACCGCGCGGCCGAAGCCGCCGGAGCGGATGTCGGGCCGCACCGGCAGGAGGATGCGCACATAGCCCAGCTTCGTCTGCGGATCGATCTGCGGGCTCATCAGCCGCACCACGCCCGCCACCGAGGCGCCGCTGGGCAGGGTCACCATGGCGTGCTGGCCGACACGGACCCGGGCCAGATCGTCCTCGGACATCTGCGCCTGCAGCTCCACCTGCCCGTCGCGGGCCATGCGGAACCAGGGCGTCGCCCCGCCGGCCGACAGGTCGCCAGGCCGCACGGTTCGCTCCAGGATCAGGCCCGAGACCGGGGCGGCGACCGAGAGCTTGGCGGCGCGGGTGCGGACATCCTTCAGGGCGGCGGCCTGGGCGTCCGCCGTGGCGCGGGCCGCCCGCGCCGCGAAGCGCCGCTGGTCGATCTGCTCCTGGGAGAGCACACCCTGGTTGTCGAGCCCCTTCACGCGCGCCGCCTCGGCCTCGGCCTGCAGGGCCTGCACCTCGGCCTGGGCGGCCAGCGCCTGCTGCTGGGCCAGCTGCGAATTGATCAGCGCGGGATCGAGCTCCACCAGGGTCTGGCCGGCGCGTACATAGGCCCCGACGTCGGCCAGGACACGGGCCACGCGATAGCCGTTCACCTCAGGCAGCACGGCGGCCTCTTCGCGCGGCGCCAGGTCGCCGGAGGCGGCCAGGGATCCGGTGATCGGGCGCGACTGCACGGTGGTCACGCTGACGGCGCGCGCCTGCTGCGCCTCGCCTTCCTGCGGCGTGGCCTTGCGGCATCCGGCCAGGGCCAGGGTGGCCGCCAGGAGGATCAGGACAGGTGAAGCTCTCATGTCTTGGGTCTCGGGGGCATGGGCGGGGGCTGCGAAGGCGACCAGCCGCCGCCCAGCGCCTTGTAGGCCTGCACGGTGCGGCGCAGAGCCTGCACCTGTGCGGCGGTGAGTTGGGTCCTGGTGTTGCGCCAGGTCTGCTCGGCCGACAGCGCGCTCTGCAGGTCGGTCAGGCCGCGGTCGTAGCCGATGCGCGAGGCGTTGTAGGCCCGCGCGGCGCGCGCCTCGCCGTCCACCAGCAGGGTCACCCCGCGCCGGTCGGCGTCCAGCCGCACGAGGGCCGCCTCGGCCTCCTGGAAGGCGGTCTGCAGCGCCTTCTCATAGCCTATCACCGCCTGTTCGGTGCGCGCGTTCTCCGCCTTCAGTTCGGCCAGCAGGCGCGGGATCGACAGCACCGGCTGGGTCACCATGCCGCCGATGCTCCAGTGCTGCGAGGTCGAGGAGAAGCCGGGCTGGATGGTCTTCGACCAGCCCAGGCCGGGACTGAGCGTGAAGGTCGGGAAGAAGGACAGGGCCGCCACGTCCTGCAGTCCGGCGGCGGTCTTCAGCCGCATCTGGGCCTCACGCACGTCGGGGCGCCTGGCCAGCAGCTCCGAGGGCAGGCTCGCCGGTACGGCGGGCAGGGCCGCCACCGTGGCCGGCGTGTCCACCGCCGTGGTGGGCTCCATGGTGCGGCCGGCCAGCACCAGCAGCAGCCGGCGCTGCACCTGCAGCTCGGCCTCCAGGCTCGCCGCCCGCGCGTCGGCCTGGGCCAGCTCGCCGGCGATGCGGTCGGGATCGGAGGTGGCGACGATGCCGATGCGCGCCCGCGCCGCCACCAGGTCATAGAGCGACCGCTGGATACGCGCCGTCTCGCGGGCGTCCTCCAGCTGGATGGCCAGGCCGCGGGCCTGGAAGTAGGCGTCGGCCACCTGGGCGGCCATGCTGGCCCGGACGCCCTCATAGGCGAAGCGCGAGGCCGCCGCGTCGGCGCTGGCGGCCCTCGCCGCGGCGAAGATGCGGCCGAACAGGTCGATCTCCCAGCTCACGTCGAAGTTCGCCGAATAGGACTCCGAGACCCCGTTGGTGGCGAAGCCCGGGATGTTCACCACCGTGCCGGACAGCTGGCGGGTCTCGGTGCGCCGGGCGGAGCCCTTGGCGTCCCCGCTAGGTAGCAGGCTGGCGATGGTGGCGGCCCGCGTCGCCCGGGCTTCCTGGAGGCGGGCCGCCGCCAGCCGCACGTCGGTGCTGGACGCCAGGGCCTGGTCGACGAGCCTGTTGAGCTCTGCGTCCTCGAACGCCGTCCACCATCGGTCGAGCGCCACCGGAGCCGCGGCGACGGCCGTCGCTGGGGCCTCATAGGTTCCGGGCAGGCCCTGGTCCGCAGCGCGCGGCGAGGCGCAGGCGGCGAGAACAGTGGCGGCCAGGACCGCAATGACGGGGCGGGAACGCATGGGATGTCTTAGGGCTTCGGGGAGTGCTTTCCGGTCTGCTCGTCCGGTCCGCCGCGCCCCGTACCTGGGGCGGGATCGTGACGATGGCAAGACGGACGCAACATTGCAGATTTGAAACTTCTCTTCGTACACTGTACGTACTTATTGAAACGCCGTACCATGTAAAGCGTTTTTTGGGAGCGAGCCAGGAATCGATGGTCACGGAGTTCACCGGCGGCGGGGATCCCAGGCGTAGCCTGGAGCTGCTCTGGGGCGTGCGCGACGCGGCCCGGCGCGGACCCAAGCCCCGCCTGACCACCGAGGACGTGGTGCGTGGCGCGATCGCGCTCGCCGACGCCGAAGGCCTGCAGGCCTTCTCCATGCGCAAGGTGGCAGAGGCGCTCGGCGTTTCGCCCATGGCCCTCTACACCTATGTCCCATCCAAGGCCGAGCTGATCGAGGTGATGATCGATCGCGCCTGGGGCGAGGTCCCGCTGGCCGACCAGGCGCCCGGCGATTGGCGCGCCAGGCTGGAGACCAAGGCTCGCCAGGACTGGGAGCACATGCAGCGCCACCCCTGGATGCTGCAGATCGCGGCCCATCGCCCGCCGCTGGGTCCGAACATCGCGCGCCGCTACGAATCGGCCTTCCGGATCGTCGACCACCTGGGCCTCACCGACGTGGAGATGGAGAATGTGATCGCCTTAGTGGACAATTATGTCAGAGGCGCCGTGCGCGTGGTGGTTGAAGCCAGCGAGGTTGAGGCCCGCAGCGGCATCGACGACCGCGAATGGTGGATGAGCCGCAGCCCGGTGCTAGCCGAGTTGATCACCCCCGACCAGTTCCCCACGGCGACACGGGTCGGCGACTCCTGCCGCGACTTCCACGAGGTCGAGGCGAAACGGCCACAGAACTTCGAGTTCGGCCTGCAACGCGTCCTCGACGGCGTCGCAGCCTTCGTCGCCGCCCGCCACGACGCGAAGGTCTAGCCAACTCGACGGGCTTGTCAGTTGAACCTAGCATCGACCCAACCGCGCGAGGCCACATGCATAACTTCGCTCCCGCCGCCCTGGCCCTCGCGCTCTGCGCCGGTCAGGCCCTGGCCGCCAAGCCCCAGATCGATCCGGC
>CANJKG010000041.1 GCA_947474775.1 Caulobacteraceae bacterium
ACCGACAAGCGCAAGTTCATCGTCGCCGACACCCCCGGCCACGAGCAGTACACCCGCAACATGGTCACCGGGGCGTCCACCGCCGACGCCGCCATCATGATGATCGACGCCCGCAAAGGCGTGCTCACCCAGACCCGCCGACACAGCTACCTGGTGAACCTGCTGGGTATCCGCCACGTGGTCCTGGCCATCAACAAGATGGACCTGGTGGACTGGTCGAAGGACCGCTTCGACGAGATCGTCGCCGAGTACACCGCCTTCGCGGGCCAGATCGGCCTGAAGGCCTTCACCGCCATCCCGATGTCCGCTCTGAAGGGCGAGAACATCACCGAGAAGTCGGATAAGTCGCCTTGGTACGCGGGCCCGCCGCTGATGACCTGGCTGGAGAACGCCCCTATCGAGGACGACCTGCGGGAGAAACCCTTCCGCATGCCGGTCCAGTGGGTCAACCGCCCCAACCTCGACTTCCGCGGCTTCTCCGGCTTCGTCTCCTCTGGGGTCATCTCGCCCGGTGACAAGATCAAGGCCCTGCCCTCGGGCCGCGAGAGCATCGTGGCTCGCATCGTCACCAAGGACGGCGACCTCGACCGCGCCGTGGCCGGCCAATCGGTGACCATCACCCTCACCACCGAGATCGACGTCTCCCGCGGCGACGTCCTGGCCGCCGCCGGCGATCCGCCGCCCGTGGCCGACCAGTTCGAATCCACCATCGTCTGGTTCGACGACGAGCCGCTGCTGCCGGGCCGGCCCTACCTCCTGAAGCTGGGCTCGCGCACGGTGGCCGCCCAGATCCACGAACCCAAGTACAAGGTCAATGTGAACACCCTGGAGCACCTGGCCGCCACGCGCCTGGAGCTCAATGAGATCGGGGTCTGCAATCTCTCCGTAGACGCGCCCATCGCCTTTGACCCCTACACGGAGAACAAGGACCTCGGCGGCTTCATCCTCATCGACCGGATCTCCAACCGGACGGTGGGCGCCGGCATGCTGCACTTCGCCCTGCGCCGCAGCCAGAACGTCCACTGGCAGGCCGTCGACATCCATAAGGCCGCTCGCGCCGCGCAGAAGGGGCAGAAAGGTCGCGTGATCTGGCTCACCGGCCTCTCCGGCGCCGGCAAGTCGACCATCGCCAACCTGGTGGAGAAGCGCCTGCACGCCGCCGGCCGCCACACCTACCTGCTGGACGGCGACAACGTCCGACACGGCCTCAACCGGGACCTCGGCTTCACCGAGGAGGACCGCGTCGAGAACATCCGCCGCGTCGCCGAGGTGGCCAAGCTGATGGTCGATGCGGGCCTGATCGTGCTGGTCTCCTTCATCTCGCCATTCCGTTCGGAGCGGCGCATGGCCCGCGAACTGATGGAGGATGGTGAGTTCGTCGAGGTGTTCGTCGACACCCCAATCCAGGTGGCCGAGACCCGCGACGTCAAAGGCCTCTACAAGAAGGCCCGCGCCGGCCAGCTCAAGAACTTCACCGGCGTCGACTCGCCGTACGAGGCGCCGGAGCACGCCGAGATCGTACTCAACACGATCGAACTCTCACCTGAAGACGCCGCCGAGCGCATCTTCATGTGGCTTGAGAACGCCGGATAGGCGGACGACATCCCGGCGAGGCGGATATTTGCGCCGCCTCGCCGGCACTTCGCGCCTCGGAAGAGACAAGAGCGCGACCCTGCTGTAGTCCAATATTGCGAATGAGCCGCAGCGTCCCCTGGCGGCGGCGGCGGCCTGCCGCGTCGCCGAATGCTGAGGGGGACTTGAATTTGCGGTTCTGGACCCGGCGCAACTGGATGACGTTGGCCGCCGCCGGAGGCCTGCTCGCCGTCGCCTTCGGCGCCTTCGCGGCGCACGGCGTCGCCGATCTCAGGGCCCAGGAATGGCTGCGCACCGGGGCGCTGTACGGCTTCATGCATACCCTGGCGACCTTCGCCTGCGCCGGCTTCATTCAGTGGGGCGCCCGCCGGGCGCGCTTCGCCCCGGCCTTCTTCCTGTCGGGCGCGGTCCTGTTCTCTGGCTCGCTCTACGCCATGGCGCTGGGCGGGCCGCGGTGGTTGGGCGCCGTGACGCCTCTGGGCGGCGTCTGCTTCCTCATCGGGTGGGGCGTCCTTATCTGGGCCGCGCGGGAAATCGACCGGGACTAGACCGACACCCGCTTGGGCAGGGCCAGAAAGTGCAGGGCCAATGCGGACCCGATCACCGCCCCAAGCATCGTCAGGGCCATGGGCCGCGCCGTCCCGTCATGGAAGGTGGCGGCGATCGCGGAGGTCGCGGCGCCGAACCCGAACGAGCTCCCGCCCATGAGCGCAGAAATCGAACCCGCCCGCGTGGGATCGGTGCTGAGCCCGCCGGCAATGGTGTTGCCCTGCATCAGGCCAAACGTCGACAGCGTCAGGAACAATAGCGGCAGGACAGCCCAGGGGCCGCCAAACCCCGTGACTCCAGCCAGCGCCAGGAGACCCACGACCACCAGACTGACCCTGCTCGCGCGGACCAGGATGACGTCCGGCGATGTCCGCCGAAGCAGCATCCGGTTCACCTGGTTGGAGCCGATCAGCCCCAGCGCATTGATACCGAACACAATCCCGAAGGCGCTCGGCGCTATGCCATAGGTTCCGATCAGCAGGCCAGGCGAGCAGGAGATGTAGGTGAACAGCGTCGCGCTGTTGAGGCCTCCGGCGCAGGCGTAGCCCACCAGGCGCGGGTTACCCAGAAGCGAGACATAGGCCTGGATCGGATTTTCCGAACGGGCCCGCTCCGCTGTCTCGGCCGAGCGCGATTCCCGCAACCTCACCGCCACCGCGAGCGCGACCAGGACCCCATAGGCCGCCATTACCCAGAAGTTCACCCGCCAGCCGCCCAGTTCGAGCAACGCGCCGCCGACCAGCGGCGCGAGGATGGGCGCCAACCCCATGATCAGCATCATCAAGGACAACACCCGGGCGGTGTCGGTATGGCCGAACCTGTCGCGGACCACGGCCCGAGCGACCACGACCCCGCTGCAGGCCCCCAAGGCCTGGGCCAGGCGCGCGGCGAGCAGCATATCCGCCGATGTCGCCAGGGCGCAGGCGACTGACGCCGCCACGAAGATCGCCAGCCCGAACAGGACGGGTCCACGCCGACCCAGGCGATCGGAGGCCGGGCCGTAGAATAACTGCCCCACCGCCATCCCGACCAGGAAGGTCGCCACGGTGGATTGGATCTGGGCTTCGGTGCCATTCAGGTCCGCGGCGATCGCCGGCAGACTGGGCAGGTACATGTCAATCGCCAGCGGCGCCAGGGCGGTCAGCGATCCCAACAGGATCACAAGACCCCAGGGCGTTTTGGCGGGGGATGCGGATTCGACGCTCATCTCCGTCCTTAGAGCCGCGCGGGGCGGCCATGTCTCCCCGGATTTATCCGCGGCCGCCTGTTGGATGCGATCGGCGACTGGATGCGCATAGCGTTCCCGACGTAGATTGTCCGCCATGGAACGCTACATGCCCGCGCCCCCTGTCTCAGGGCTCCAGAACAGGCGCGGCCTCTATCCGGACAACGAGCCGTTCGCCAGCGGCTGGCTGTCGGCGAGCGGCGCACACGAGGTGTTCTACGAGGAATGCGGCGTCCCCGACGGCAAGCCCTGCGTGATCCTGCATGGTGGCCCGGGCGGCGCGATAAATCCCACCATGCGCCGGTTTTGCGATCCGAGGCGGTGGCGGATGGTGCTGTTCGACCAGCGCGGTTGCGGCCGCAGCCGGCCCAACGCCAGCCTGGAGGACAACACCACCTGGGCGCTGATCGAGGACATGGAGCGCCTGCGTGAGCATCTCGGGATCGAGAAATGGACCGTCTTCGGCGGGTCTTGGGGTTCCACCCTCGCCCTCGCCTACGCCATCGTCCATCCGGAGCGGGTGGAGGGCCTGCTCCTGCGCGGCGTCTTCCTGCTGACGGAACGGGAACTGCGGTGGTTCTACCAGGTCGGCGCCGGCATGCTTTTCCCGGACGCCTGGGAGCGCTTCTGCGCGCCCATCCCGCCTGACGAACGCCACGACATGATCGGCGCCTATCATCGACGGCTGATCCATGCCGACCGCCGCATCCAGGCGGAAGCCGCCGCCGCCTGGAGCCGGTGGGAGGGCGACACCATCTCGATCCGCGGGCCGGAGGCCCGACCCTCCAAGTTCAACGAGATCGACTTCGCCATCGCCTTCGCGCGGATTGAATGCCACTTCTTCGTCCACCACGGCTTCTTCCCGGAGGAAGGCTGGATCCTGAAGAACATCGACAGGATCCGCGGCATCCCCGGCTGGATCGTGCAGGGTCGCTTCGACGTGGTGACGCCGATGGACGCCGCCTGGCGCCTGAAGAACGCCTGGCCCGAGGCGCGCTTCGAGGTCGTCTGGGACGCTGGCCACGCCTCCACCGAACCCGGGATCGTCGACGCCCTGGTCCGGGCGACCGACCGGGCGCTGACGCTCTAGGGTCGCTTAGGCAGGCTATAGGCGATGACGTAGTCCCCTCTGGTCGAGCCTACGTAGGAGTGGCCGCCCGCGGCGATCACCACGAATTGCCGGCCGGAGGCTGTGGACGTGTAGCTGATCGGCGTAGCCTGGCCGCCGGCCGGCAGGCGGCCGCGCCAGAGCTCGCGCCCGTTGCGGACGTCGTAGGCGCGGATGTAGTCGTCCGCGGACGCCCCGATGAACGCCAGCCCGCCCGCCGTCATCGCTGATCCGCCGATGTTGGGCAGGCCGAGCGGGAGCGAGATGCCGAACAGCGCCCGGTCCTGGGTGGTCCCGAAGGGCTTCCGCCAGATGGGCTTCATGGTGTTCAGGTCCACGCCCATCACCTCGCCCCAGGGCGGAGCGCTGCACGGAATGCCCAGCGGCGACAGGAAGGGCTTGGCGTCCGTCGCATAGGGCACGCCGAACTGCGGATTGAGCATTTCCGGATCGGCCTTGGCCCGTGGAATGAGCTCCATGTAGAAGGGCACGAACTGGCCATTGAGAAACGCGATCCCGCGTTTCTCGTCCACCGCCGCTCCGCCCCAGTTGAAGATGCCGTTGTTCCCCGGACTGAAGATCGTCCGGCCCTCGCGCATGGGTGTGTAGATCCCTTCAAAACGGGCACGGCGGAACTCGATGCGGCACCACAGTTGATCCAGCGGCGAGACGCCCCACATATCGGCCTCGCGAAGCTTCGGCGGCGCAAAGGTGAGGTCGGAGAAGGGCTGGGTCTTCGATGTCCAGTCGCCCGGCGCCGCGCCCTGCGGCACGGGTTTCTCCCGGACCGGTACGATGGGCTCGCCGGTGCGGCGATCCAGGACGTAGATGTCCCCTTGCTTGGTGGGCGCGAAGACCGCCGGGACCACCTGACCGTTGCGGCGCAGGTCCACCAGGGTCGGCTGGGAGGGGATGTCGTAGTCCCAGATGTCGTGGTGGACGGTCTGACGTACCCAGCGCAGCTTGCCGGTCATCAGGTCGAGCGCAACGATCGAGCTGGAGAACCGCTCCATCACCGGATCGCGGACACCGCCCCAGAAATCGATCTTCCCATTGCCCATGGGCACAAAGACCAGGCCGAGGATCTCGTCCACCGAGGCCGGCGCCCAGGAGTTGGGGGAACTGCGCGTGTAGGTCTGGCCCTCGGCCAGCGGGGCGGTGTCGTCCGGGCGGCCGGCGTCCCAATTCCAGAGCAGCTTGCCTGTCCGCACGTCGAATCCGCGGATCACGCCCGAGGGCATGTCGGTGGAATAGCCGTCCCGCACCCTGCCGCCCGCCACGATCACGTCGCGTCCGACGGCGGGCGGTGAGGAGGACCAGTACTGGTCGGGCATCACCGGGCCCATGCCGCGCTTCAGGTCGACCTGACCCTTGTCCCCAAAATCCTCGCACGGGCGGCCAGTGGCGGCGTCGACCGCGATCAGCCGGCCGTCCAGGGTGGTCCCGAAGATCCGCCGCGGACAGATAGGGGTCTTGGCCGGATCGGAGGCCGCCCAGTAGGAGACGCCACGGCAAGGGCGGTTTTTCGCCGCTTCGCCCTTGACCTGCGGATCGTAGGCCCAGCGCTGAGCGCCCGTCTCGACATCCAGGGCGATGATCCTGGTGCTGGGCGCGCAGAAGTAGAGGGTGTCCCCCACCTTCAGCGGCGTCACCTCGAAGCGATAGCCTTTCGGGACGACTTCCCCGGTCCGATAGGTCCAGGCGATCTTCAGGTTCTTGACGTTCTGGGGAGTTATCTGGCCGGCGGGGGAATACCTCTGCCCGCCTGGCCCGGCGCCATAGGCCGTCCAGTCGGCGGCGGCGCTAGCCGGCGGCGGCGGCGGCGACTGCGCCTGCGCCTCACCAGTGCTACGCTCCAATCCAACTCCGCCCGCCACGAGCAGCAGGGCCGAAGCGGCCACACCCGTCGCCACGGCTCCCGCCTTGGGCCGGCGTCCCGGGACGAACAGGGCGCCCAGCAGCAGTAGCGCGAAGACCACCAGCGGTCCCGCCAGCCGTGGCAGAAGCAGCCAGATCGAGGCGCCGACCTCCCAGAACGACCAGATCGCCGTGACTACCAGGAATATCGTGTAGGCGATCAGGCCATGGCGATAGCGCCGGAGAAGGGCGACGCCCGCCATGATCAGCCAGAGCCCGGCGGGGAGATAGTACAGGGAGCCTCCCAGGTACGCGAGCTTGCCGCCGCCGAACGTCATCAAGGCCCCGAGCAGAAGCAGGATTGGGCCAAGGACGTACGTCGCCCATGGACGACGATAAGACGCCGTGGCGACCGCCGAGTTGGCTTGGTCCATGTTTCCTCCCCCGATGTACTGAGCCGGCCTTTTCACGCCTCTTGGATCGGCGACCGCTCTTGCCCGGCCGCCCCCGCGGCCAGGATCAAGCCCTCAAGGTTTCACGCCGCCGGGAGCGCGTCCAATAAGAATGCGAGATGCGTCATCGCAGGAATTTATAACCTTGCGGAAACCCGTCCTCAACCGGCCCAGATCATCCGTTCGCTGACCTAAAGCAGCGCGCCCTTGCCGCTGGTGACCTCGGAATAACGGTGCACGCGAACCGACTGCACGAGGCCGAAGCCGATCATCACCGTCAGCATCACCGTCCCGCCATAGGAGAGTAGCGGCATCGGCACGCCCACCACGGGCGCCAGGCCCATGACCATGGCGCCATTGATTAGAACATAGAGGGTGAAGGTCGCGGTCAGCCCCGCCGCGGCCAGCCGGCCAAAGTGGCTGTGCGACAGGTAGGCGGTTCGGAGCGACATGAAGATCACCGCCGCATAGAGGATCAGCACCGAGACGCAGCCCACGAAGCCGAACTCCTCGGCCAGCGTCGCGAAGATGAAGTCGGTCTGTTTCTCCGGCAGGAAGTTGAGCTGGCTCTGGGAACCCAGGCCGTAGCCCTTGCCAAGCAGGCCGCCGGAACCCAGGGCGATCTTCGACTGCAGTATGTGATAGCCCGAGCCCGACGGATCGCTTTCGGGGTCCAGGAAGGTCATTACGCGTGCGCGCTGGTAGTCGTGCAGCACGAACAGCACAAAGGGCGGTATGGCGGCGGCGAGCGCCAGGACGCCGATCCCGATGATGCGCCAGGACAATCCCGCCATCACCACGATGGCCACGCCGGTCATGGTGATGAGCAGGGCGGTGCCCAGGTCCGGCTGGTGGGCCACCAGCAGCACCGGGGCCGCGATCATGATCGCCGGAACCAGCAACCACCAGGACATCCGGGCGCTCTCGGCCGAAAGGCCGTGATAGAATCTCGCCAGCGCCATGACGATGCCCACCTTCATCACCTCCGAGGGCTGGAAGCTCATGAAGCCGAGGTCCAGCCATCGCTGGGCGCCCAGGCGCACGTCCCCCACCGCCTCCACCGCCACAAGCAGCAGCAGGCCCGCGCCGTAGACCGGATAGGCCAGGGCGAACCATACCCGCAGGTCGATCATCGCCAGG
Organism: Caulobacteraceae bacterium; assembly: GCA_947474775.1. Taxonomy (GTDB): domain Bacteria; phylum Pseudomonadota; class Alphaproteobacteria; order Caulobacterales; family Caulobacteraceae; genus Phenylobacterium. The sequence goes on from CANJKG010000041.1 coordinate 7,925, forward strand.
CCGATCATCAGGAAGAAGCACAGCCCGAAGCGGCTCAGGTGGTTGATCGCCCAGGGCTCCCAGGACGAGCCGGCGATGGAGAAAAGCATCACCCCGCCGGCGCCCGCGATCAGGCACAGCGCCAAGCAGAAAACCCAGTCGATCTCCGAGAACTTGACGACCAGGCGGTCACGTTCGCCGGGCCGGGTGAGCGCCGAGACAGTCATGCCGGGCCTCCCGCGCCTCGCGGCGGGACGCCGGCCGCCCGCGTCGCGGCCAGCGGCGGCTCGATGACGGTCGGCGCCTCCGGAACCTCGTTCAGTCCCTCATCAGGGACCATCTCCGGCATCGGCAACGGCTTCTCGATCCGGGCGCGTATCTCCGGATCCTTAAGCAGCGCCACGCGCATGATCTCCCGCGCCCGTGGCGCAGCCGCCGTCGAGCCGCCCATCCCGTGCTGGACGATGACGCTCAGCGCATATCGCGGCTCGTCGATAGGGGCGAAGGCCACGAAGAGGCCGTGGTCACGCAGCCGCCAGGCGCCGCCCTTGCCCCGCGCCATGCCCGCCTTGTAGCTGAACACCTGCGCGGTTCCCGTCTTGCCGGCCATCAACACGTCGCCCAGGCCCAACTGGCTTGCTCGATAGCCGGTGCCGCCCGCCTCCGTCACGGCCGCCATACCTGCGCGCACATAGGCGATGTGTTCAGGGTCGAACGGCAGGTCCGGCGCCTCGGCGCCCGAAGGCAGTTCGCGGCCGCCGACCGATCGTATCAGGCGCGGGTTCAGCGCCTTCTTCCCGTTCGCCAGCCGTGCGGTCATCACCGCCAGCTGCAGGGCGTTCACCGTCAGCATCCCCTGGCCGATGCCGTAGCTGAGGGACTCGCCCGGATGCCACTTGGGGTCCTTCGGGCGGTGCTTTCGGACCCACTCGGTGGACGGCACTATCCCTTTCTTCTGTCCGGGAATGCCGATGTCGAAGGTCTGTCCGAAGCCGAACTGCTCGGCCACCTTTGCGATGCGGTCCGGGCCGATCCGCGCCGCCACCGTGTAGAAATAGACGTCGCAGGAGTTCTTGAGGGCGTCGCGCATGTTCTGCGAGCCGTGCCCGCCGGGCTTGTGGCAGCGGAAATATCGCCCGCCGAACCCCAGCCCGCCGCCGCAGAAAACACGCCCCTCCGGATCGACGCCCGCCGTCAGCGCCGCCATGGCCGTCATGGTCTTGAAGGTGGAGCCTGGCGGATATGTGCCCGACAGGCACTTGTCCAGCAGCGGCTTGCGCTCGTAGTTGGCCAGCGCCCGGTACTCCGCCCCCTGCAGCCCGCGCACGAACCGGTTGGCGTCGAAGCTGGGCGCCGAGAGCATGCACAGGATATCCCCGGTGCGGCAGTCGATCATCACCGCCCCGCCGCTCTCCTCGCCGAACACCTCCAGCGCCCGGTTCTGCACGTCCACGTCCAGTGTGAGCTGTATTTCCTTTCCCGGAATCGCCGGGATGTCGCCGTCCGGGTCGTGGTGGACCTCGCGCCCGTTGGCGTCGACCTGCACCTTCTGGGCGCCCGGCTTGCCGCGCAGGTCGAGATCGAACGCCTCTTCCACGCCCTGCCGGCCGATGCGGAAGCCGGGATGCAGAAGGATCGGGTCGGCGTTGGGTCCGGCGGGCCGCAGGTCCTCCTTGTTCACCTTCGCCACATATCCGATCACGTGGGCGAAGGTGCCGCCGTGCGGGTAGACCCGCACCTCGCCCATGTCGGCGGTGACCCCCGGCAGTTCCGGCGCACGGATGTTGATGGCCGAGAACTGTTCCCAGCTCATGTCCTCCATGACGGAGACTGGCGTGCGCCTGGGTGAGCGGGAGATGTCCCGCGCCAGTCGGGCCTGTCGGTCGGCGTCCAGCGGCACGAACTGGGCCAGGGTCTTCAGCGTGGCCTTGGGCGACAGGTCCCCGTCATGGGCCACCAGCAGCCGAAAGTTCGGCCTGTTCGAAGCCAGGATCACGCCGTTGCGGTCTAGGATCAGCCCTCTCGGCGGCGGCACCAGCTTGAAGTTGAACTGGTTGGAGACGGCCAACTGCTCGTAGCGCCGGGTCTCGAGGAGCTGCAGGTGCGCCAGCCGCGCGCCCAGCGCGGTGAGCCCCAGGCCCGCCACGCCGCCCAGCAGGAAGGCCCGGCGGTGGAACAGTCCCTGCCGCTCGTTGACTTCGTGGAAGAAGATGGAGGGCTCGGTCATGCGTCCCGCTATTCTATCGGAACCTGACGTCGGCGTCCTCGAACCGCTCGATGAGCCGGTACGAGAAGGGATAGAGCACGATTGTGGCGAGGTATTGCCATCCCACACCAATCGGATTGGGCGTCGCCTGGACCTCAAGCATCGCCACCAGTTCGGCCGTCACCATGGCGAGCGCGGTCACGCCCGCATACCAGGCCCACAGGATCAGGAAGCTCTGGCCGGCCATCATGCTGCGGCCGGTCAGCGCCACGCCGTACGCGACCAGCATGCTGAGCGCCCACATCCCCAGCGTACCGCCCCACAGGATGTCCAGGAACAGCCCCATGACCAGGACGCAGGCCGGCGCCAGCACCGAGGGCCGGATCACCGCCCAGGCGAAGGCGGCCGCCATCGGGAAGATCGGTTCGGGCAGGCCCAGGCCGAACACCCGCAACGGCGTGGCGAACAGCAAGGTCAGGCCCAGCGCCTGCAGCATCGGCGTGAACAGCCACCGCCACGGCGCCAGACCCTGGGCGCTTCTGCTCATGGCCTGGCCGGCGTCGGAGCGGGCGCCACCGGAGGCGGGGGCGTCGCGGCCGGCTGTGGCCGGGGCGCTATGGCCACGGGCGGCCGGGGGCCTGGCGGCGCCGGCGTGGTGGTGCCCGGCGCGACCCCTACGGTCAGCGCGCCCCCGGTGGGCGGCGGCGGCTCCATCCGGTCTAGCTCGGCCGCGTTGACCACCTGGGTGAAGTCCTTGAACAGCAGGATCCGCACATAGTCGACGGGCGCCGCGTCGGAGGCCAGCACCACCCGCCAACGCCCGTCCAGGCCCTTAACCGCCACGCCCACCGGCAGGCCACGGGGCAGCACGCCGCCGTCGCCGGAGGTCAGTACCCGGTCGCCCTGCCGCACGGCATCCTTGCCGCGCATGTAGTCGAGCCTGGGGTTCGGCCCGCCGTCGCCGGTCAGGATGGCCCGCGCATTGGTGCGGTCGATCATCACCGGAGTGCGCGCGGCGATGTCGGTGAGCAACAGCACCCGGCTCACCCCGTCGGTGACGCCGATGATGCGGCCCACCAGTCCATTCTCGCTCATCACCGGATTGCCCGCCTTCACACCCTTCTCGCGGCCGACGTTGGCCAGCCGGCTGTTGGCGAAGGGGCCGCGGCTGTCGGTGACGATGCGCGCCGCCACCATGGGGATCGGCGGATCGGTCTTCAGGCCCAGGATGGTGCGGTAACGCTCGTTGGTGTCGCGAAGCGCGATGGCCACGTCTCGCCACTGGCGCATCTCCTTGAGCTCCGCCTTCAGCCGGCGGTTCTCGTGTGCAGCGAAGAAGTAGCCCCTGACATTGTCCGCGCCCACGCCCGCCCAGCGGACCGGGGTCGACAGCACCTCGCCCACCGGCGCCAGCACCTGGTCGCTCAGGCTGCGGCTGGCGCCGTAGGCCTCGGCCTGGAAGGTCTCCCGGCGGTCCGATACGATGAAGGCGATCGCCGCCACCGCCGCCACCACCAGGGCCACGGCGGCCGTCCAGGTCAGCGGGACCTTCAGCTCACCGAGATTGTCCCGCAAGGACACTTATGTGCGTCTCCGGCCGCCGGGCACCGGCGGTCTGATCCGGCGCGAATCGAGGCTCTCTAAGCTAGCGTGGATTCCAGCACGCCCTTCATCCATTTCGGATGCTCGAGCACCTTGCCGCAGCCCAGCGCGACGCAGGAGAGCGGATCGTCGGCGACCGTCACCGGCAGACCCGTATGGTCGCGGATCTCGGCGTCCAGGCCTCGCAGCAGCGCGCCGCCGCCGGTGAGCATGATGCCCTTGTCGGCGATGTCGGAGGCGAGTTCCGGCGGGGTGGCTTCCAGAGCCATCTTCACTGCATCGACGATCTGGCCGACCGGCTCCGACAGCGCGTCGGACGCCTGCTTCTCGCTGATCCTGACCTCGCGCGGCACCCCTTGCATCAGGTCGCGGCCCCTGACCTCGATGGACAGGCCCTCGCCGTCGGCCGGGGCCCGCGCGGTGCCGATCTCCTTCTTGATACGCTCGGCGGTGGTCTCGCCGATCAGCAGGTTATGGTTTCGGCGCATGTAGCTGATGATCGCCTCGTCCATCTTGTCGCCGCCCACCCGGACCGAGCGCGAATAGACGATGCCGGACAGCGACAGCACGGCCACCTCGGTGGTGCCGCCGCCGATGTCCACCACCATGGAGCCGGTGGGCTCGTGGATCGGCAGGCCGGCGCCGATCGCAGCCGCCATCGGCTCGTCGATCAGGCCCACGCGGCGACCGCCGGCGTTCAGGCAGGAATCGTTGATCGCCCGGCGCTCCACCGCCGTCGCGCCCGACGGCACGCAGACGATGACCTTGGGGTTAACGAAGCCCTTGCGATTGTGAACCTTGCGGATGAAGTACTTGATCATCTCCTCGGCGACTTCGAAGTCGGCGATCACCCCATCGCGCATGGGGCGGATGGCTTCCATGTGCCCCGGGGTGCGGCCCAGCATCTGCTTGGCGTCGATGCCCACGGCGTGGACCACCTTGCGCCCGCCGACGGTGCGCAGCGCCACCACCGAGGGCTCGTTCAGCACGATGCCCTTGCCCTTCATGTAGATCAGGGTGTTGGCGGTGCCGAGATCGATGGCGATATCGTTCGAGATGGCGCCGAAGAGGGATGAGAGCATTGAGGGCCCTGACGGATGGGGGCGGAATTGGGCTCGTGTGCCCTGCCCTAAAGTCTAATTCAAGGCATAACATCTGGCTAAGGCCACGCCGGCCCGCGGCGATTCAGTCGTCCGCCGCCGCCCGGCGAGCAATACGCCGTTCCAGGAGCAACAGGGCGAGCACCACGACGAAGCCGAAGCCCACCAGCAGGGCGGCCAGCATGTGGGCCTCGCGCCACTCCAGGGCCTCCACCAGCTTGTATATCTCCACCGACAGCACCTCGGTCTTGCCGGGTATCGCGCCGCCGATCATCAGCACCACGCCGAACTCGCCGACCGTGTGTGCGAAGCTCAGGATCGCGGCCACGAAATAGCCCGGCGCGGCCAGCGGCAGGGCGATGCGAAGGAACGCGTCCAGGGGCGAAGCGCCCAGGGTGGCGGCCGAATCCAGGTTCTCCTGTCCCAGCGCCTGGAAGGCGTTACGGATCGGCTGCACCGCGAATGGCAGCGAATAGATCACCGAGCCGATCACCAGGCCCTCGAAGGTGAAAGCGAGCGTGCGGATTCCCATCGCCTGCAGCGGCGCCATCAGGGGGCTGTTCGGCCCCAGCGCGATGAGTAGGTAGAAGCCCAGCACCGTGGGCGGCAGCACGATCGGCAGCGAGACCAGCGCGCCCACGGCCTCCTTCCACCACGCCTTCCCCCGCGCCAGCCACCAGCCCAGCGGCGTGGCCAGGACCAGCAGGATCAGGGTCGTCACGCCGGCCAGCTTGACCGTCAACCAGATGATCGACCCCATGCGCTCTAACGCACCTCGTAGGCGTATTTCCGGATGATCGCCTTCGCCTCCGGCCCCTTCAGATACTGCAGAAAGGCCTTGGCCGCGACGTTGTCGGCGCCCCTCCTTGTCAGCACAGCCTGCTGGTCGATCGGCGCGTGATGGGCCGCTGGGACCAGCCAGCGCGAACCGCCCTTCTCGCCCACCACTTGGGACAACGCCACAAAGCCGAGTTCCGCGGCGCCTGTCTGCACGAACTGGAACGCCTGGGTGATCGAGGTTCCTCGCACCAGCTTTGGCCCAAGCCTGTCGTGGAGTCCCAGCATCCTCATGGTCTCGATGGCCGCAAGCCCATAGGGCGCGGTGCGGTGATCGGCGATGGCCAGTTTCTCGAACCTGTTCGAGCGCAGCACCGCGCCCTTGCCGTCCACCAGTCCCGGCGTCGCGCTCCAGAGCACCAGCCGGCCGGTGGCGTAGGTGAACCGCATGCCCGCCACCGCCAAGCCGTCGGCCACCAACCTCTGAGGTAGTTCCGCGTCCGCCGAAAGGAAGACGTCGAACGGCGCCCCGTTGGCGATCTGGGTGAAGAACTGGCCGGACGAGCCATAGCTCAGCACAGCCTTGTGCCCCGTGCGCGCCTCGAATTTCGCTGCGATCTCCCTGGCGGTCTCGGCGAAGTTGGCGGCCACGGCCACATTGGCTTCGGCGGCGAGCGCGTTGGAGGGTCCAAGCAGCAGGCTCAGCGCGACAGCGATGATCGCGACTACTTGGCTGGGGGGCACTGGATACTCCCGCTACGAGGCGGCCGGGCTTTTACTATATTCTGCCGTATATAGCGTAATCCGGAAAAGGGAACGGCGCACGCTCCAGCTGGAACCCGCTATCCGCGGCCTGGCGTCCGGCGAGGGCGCGGCCCGCCGGCCAGCAAGACCGTCAGCGCCTCCAACTCGGGGCCGTCCGCGGCTTTTGCCAACGCAGCCTCCAGCGCGCGGTAGGCGTCCAGCACACGGCGGCCGCAGGGAGTCAGATGCGCCCCCTTGGAGGCGCCTCCCCCCGCCGTCGCTTCGACCAGAGGCTCGGCCCAGCAGCGGTTCATGGTGTCGACCAGCAACCACGTGCGACGATAGCTCATGCCCATGGCGCGCCCTGCGGCGGAGATCGAGCCCTCACGGTCAATGGCGTCCAACAGCTCGGCCTTCCCGGGACCTATGGCGGTCTCCGTGCCGCAGAACAGCTGAGCCTTCAGCTTCAAGGGCCCCTGGCGATATCTGTCCATCCTGCCCTCGTCTGATCCGACGCCTCTGTTTCACCCGCTGATCTGAGCCGTTCAAACCCATTCGGCTCAGCCGAGCGCGGTCATCACCACGCCCACCGCCGCCAACACCCCCGCCACGATCTGGCGGGTGGTTAGCCGCTCCTTGAACAGAGTCCGCCCCGCCGCCGCGGCGATGGGCGCCTCGATCACGCCGATGGCGCGCACGGCGCCCGCCGACGGAGCCAGGGCGAGCGCTGCGAACCAGCAGGACGAGGCCGCCGCGCCGAACACCCCCGCGCCCAGCGACGGCCGCCAGGACCGCACCACGACCGCCAGCGCGCCCGGCCGGTAGATGGCGAGCGCAACGATTAGCACGACGCTCTGCAACGCCTGGGCGACGCAGACGCTGGCCACGCCCGAATAGATCGGGAACTGCGGCTCCAGCGCCAGGCTGGCCTGGCGATACCCGTTCAGGCTCACGGCGAAGGCTGCGCCCGCCAGGAGGCCCAGCGCTATTCCCAGCCCGACGCCGCGGACCTGGTCGGCGCGCGGCCAGGACAGCAAGGCCATGCCGGCGGTGGTCAGCGCGATGCCCAGCGCCGCCATCCCGCTCAGATGATCCCCGAAGGCGGCCCAGCCGATGACGGCCGCCAGCAGCAGCGACGACTGCTGGGTCATGGTGGCGACGGCGAAGCCCGCGCGGCGCATGGCCACGAGGAAGGCCCCGGTGCCGCCCACCTGCAAGAGCGCCCCGACCGACACGGCGATGACGAACCGCCAGGAGAAGTGAGGCGCCGCCTCAGGGGTCAGCGCCGTGGCCACTCCAAGGATCATCAGCGCGAACGGCAGGCCGAACAGGAACCGCACCAGCGTCGCGCCCCACGGCCCGGCGTCGCCCATCAGCCCACGCTGCAGGGAGTTGCGCGCGACCTGGAGCGGCGCCGCCGCCGCTGTCAGCAGGATCCAGAGCATGGAGGAGCGGCTAGAAGCCGCTAGCCACGCGGCCCTCGGGCGCGCTCTTCTCCTTGCGCGCCATGAGATTGTTCAGCGCGTTGACATAGGCCTTGGCCGAGGCGGTCAAGGTGTCGGTGTCCGCCGCCTGGCCGGTGGCGATCCGGCCGTCCTCCTCCAGGCGCACGGAGACCTGCGCCTGGGCGTCCGTGCCCTCGGTGACCGCATGAACCTGGAACAGCCGCAGGAGCGCCTCGTGCGGGACGACCGCATGGATGGCGTTGAACACCGCGTCCACCGGCCCGTCGCCCGTAGCCGTCGCCGAATGGTCGACGCCATCGACGGTCACGGTCAGCTCGGCCTGTTGCGGGCCTTCGGTCCCGGCGATCACGCGCAGGGTCTTCACCTGGATGCGGTCGGCGCCCGAGGCCAATGCGTCGTCCACCAGGGCCACGATGTCGTCGTCGAACACGTGCTTCTTCTTGTCGGCCAGGTCCTTGAACCGCCCGAACGCCTCGTTGATGGCGTTCTGCCCCAGATCATAGCCCAGGGCCTTCAGCTTCTCGCGGAAGGCGTGCCGGCCGGAGTGCTTGCCCATCACCAGGTTGGTGGCGCCCTGCCCCACGTCCTCCGGGTTCATGATCTCGTAGGTCTCGGCGTTCTTCAGCATCCCGTCCTGGTGGATGCCGCTCTCGTGGGCGAAGGCGTTCTTGCCGACGATGGCCTTGTTGAACTGCACCGG
>CANJKG010000042.1 GCA_947474775.1 Caulobacteraceae bacterium
GGGCGGCTCGCTGACCATCATCGCCACCGCCCTGATCGACACCGGCAGCCGGATGGACGAGGTGATCTTCGAAGAGTTCAAGGGCACCGGCAACTCGGAAATCATCCTGGACCGCAAGGTCGCCGACAAGCGCATCTTCCCCGCCATCGATGTGCTGAAGTCCGGCACGCGGAAGGAAGAGCTGATCACGCCGAAGGACCAGCTGCAGAAGACTTACATCCTGCGCCGAATCCTCAACCCCATGGGCGCGCAGGACGCCATCGAGTTCCTCCTCGACAAGCTGCGCCAGTCGAAGAGCAACGACGACTTCTATCAGTCGATGAACACCTGAGGTCAGACCCGGTGTTTCACGTGAAACACCGGGTAGTCCCATAGCCTCGCCCATAAACGGGGCGGGGCAAGGCGGCGCTCACGGTATCAGCAGGCTCGCCCCGGTCGTCGCCCGCGACTCCAGGTCCACATGCGCCCGCGCCGCTTCAGCGAGCGGATAGGTCTGGCCGACCTCAACCTTCACCTTGCCCGACGCCAGCATCGCAAACAGGGTCGCCGCGGAGGCGTCCAGCTCCTCGGTCGTGGCGACGTAGTCGAACAGCCCTGGCCGGGTGATATAAAGCGACCCGCCGCGCGCCAGCTGCTGGGTTGTGAGCGGCGGCGGCAAGCCCGACGCATTGCCGTAGCTGACGAACATCCCGCGCTTGGCGAGGCTCGCCAGAGTGCCCTCGAAGGTGTCCTTGCCCACCGAGTCATAGGCCACCGGCACGCCTTGGCCGCCGGTGATGCGACGGACCTCGGCCGCCACATCCTGCTCGCGGTAGAGGATCACGTGGTCGGCGCCCAGCGCGCGGACCTTCGCTGCCTTTGCCTCAGTCCCCACGGTGGCGATCACCTCGACCCCCAGGGCCTTCGCCCATTGCACCATGATCTGCCCGACCCCGCCGGCGGCGGCGTGGACCAGGATGGTCTGGCCCGGCTGCACGGCGTAGCAGCGATGCAACAGCATCTCGGTGGTCATGCCTTTCAGGAAGGCCGCCGCTGCGATCTGTGGTCCCAACCCAAGCGGCACGAGGACGGCGCGATCCGCCGCGCAGATCGCGAACTCGGCGTAGGACCGCGGCGAGCCGCCCGCATAGGCGGCCACGTCACCGAGCTTGAAACGCGTCACGCCCTCGCCCAGCGCCTCAACCACGCCCACGCCCTCGGAGCCCAGGCCCGAGGGCAGCCGGGCCGGATAGAGCCCGGAGCGGAAGTAGGTGTCGATGAAGTTGATCCCGATCGCCTGATGGCGGATCAGCACCTCGCCGGCCTTCGGCAGCGGCAGGTCGACGTCGACGACCTGGAGGACCTCTGGACCGCCGGTCTCGGAGAAGCGAACCGCCCGCATCAGGCCAGGTGCTTGCGGAAGAAGGCCAGCGACCGGCCGCCGGCCAGCTTGGCGTCGGCCTCGTTGTAGTGCTCGCCGCCCGGTCGGGCGAAGGCGTGGTCGCGGCCGGGATAGGCGTGGATTTCGATCTGCGGGTGGTTGTGCAGCCCCTGAATGATCAGCTCCTGCACCGTCTTAGGCACGAACTGGTCCTCCTCGGCGATGTGCAGCATCAGCGGGCTGGCCAGCTTTTCGGCCTCCGGCAGGCGCCCCTCGATCCCCACGCCATAGTAGGACACCGAGGCCTCAGCGTCCGTGCGCGTGGCCGTGAGGTACGCCAGCAGGCCGCCCAGGCAGAAGCCCACCGCGCCCACCTTGCCGTTGCAGCCGGGATCGCTTCGGATAGTGGTGATGGTAGCGGCGATGTCCTCCACCCCCTTGTCCACGTCGAAGGCCCCGAACAGCTCAAACGCCCGCTTCCACTCGGCCTCGGACTTGTCGGTGATGTCGATGCCGGGCTCGATCCGCCAGAACAGGTCGGGGCAGATGGCCAGGAAGCCCTGGCCGGCCAGGCCGTCGGTGATCTCGCGCATCACCGCGTTCACACCGAAGATCTCCTGCAGGACGACCACGGCCGGCGCCGGGGACGCGCTAGGTCGGGCCACATAGGCCTCGAAGGACCCGTCGTCGGTCTTGATGGTCATGCGGTCGCCCATGGCCGTCTCCCTTGTTGCAAACCTTGCGTCGCTACTAGCGCGAGCGCCCGCCATAGGGCCATATCCATTGTGACGGAACGAGGAGCCCTGCGGCCATGAAGATGACCATCGAAGTCGATTGCACGCCGGAGGAAGCTCGCCGGTTCATGGGCCTGCCCGACATCAGCGGCCTCAACGAGCATCTCGTAGGCGAGATGAAGAGCCGCATCGACGCCAACATCGCCATGCTCTCCCCCGAGGAATTCCTGAAGAACTGGATGACCCTGGGCGCCGGCGCGCAGGAGCAGTTCCGCAAGATGATCGAGACCGGCATGGCGGCCGCCACCCGCTGAGCTCCATGAACGACACCATCTTCGCGCCGGCCAGCGCCGCCGGCCGTGCGGCGGTGGCGGTCGTGCGGCTTTCCGGGCCGGCCACGCGCGCGGCGGTGGCGGCCCTCGCGGGACGACTGCCCGCCGCCCGCAAGGCCAGCCTGCGCACGCTCAGCGACCGGCGCGGGGCGGTGATCGACCGGGCGCTGGTGCTGTGGTTCCCCGGCCCCGCGAGCTACACCGGCGAGGACGCCGCCGAACTCCACATCCATGGCGGGCCTGCGGTGCTGGACGCCCTGGTGAGCGCCCTTTTCGAACAGGGCCTGCGACTCGCCGAGCCCGGCGAGTTCACCCGTCGCGCCTTCGAGACCGGCAAGCTGGACCTCGCCCAGGCCGAGGGCGTCGCCGACCTGATCGACGCGGAGACCGACGCCCAGCGGCGCCAGGCCCTGGACCAGCTCGGCGGTCAGTTTTCCCGCGTGCAGGACCGCTGGCGCGACGCCTTCGCCGAAGCCCTGGCCATGCTGGAAGCCGCCGTCGACTTCCCCGATGAGGATCTGCCCGCCGACGTCGCCGTCCGCGCCCGCCCCGCCATCGAGCGGCTGCTGCAGGAGCTGGCCCGCGCCGTGGGCGACTCCGAGCGTGGCGAGCGGGTGCGGGCGGGCTACCGCATCGCCCTGCTGGGCGCGCCCAACGCCGGAAAGAGCACCCTGCTCAACGCCCTCGCCGGCCGCGAGGCCGCCATCGTCGCCGCGACACCGGGCACCACCCGTGACGTCATCGAGGTCCCCCTTGTACTGGGCGGCTACAAGGTCCTGCTGGCCGACACCGCCGGGCTCCGTGAGTCGCCCGACGAGATCGAGGTCGAGGGCGTGCGCCGCGCCCGGGCGTGGGCGCAGGACGCTGACCTGCGCCTGTGGATCGTCGACGGCTCGGCCGCCGAGGCGCCCAGTCCGGCGCCGGCCGAGCTGCGCCCCGGCGACCTCTGCGTGATCGCCAAGCGCGACCTGCGGGAGAACGAAGCTGCCTGGTGGGCGGCCGAGGAGGCCGAGGCCCGCGACCTGGGCGTCCTGTCGGTGACCGCCAAGGGCCCCAACGACATGGCCTGGCTGGAGCAGACCCTGGCCGAGCGGGTGGTCCAGGCCCTCGCCGGCGCTGAGCCCCCCGCTGCCGTCCGCCTGCGCCACCGCGACCTTCTCTTGGAAGCCGGCAGCCACCTGGCCCGGGCGCTGGACCAAGGTGACGCCCTGGAGCTGGCCGCCGAGGACGTCCGCCTCGCCGCCCGCGCCTTGGACCGCATCACGGGCCGGATAGATCCAGAAGACGTGCTCGGCCGGATTTTCTCGACCTTCTGCATCGGCAAATGACCGCACCGGGTACGACCGATGTTTCACGTGAAACATCGGGCCCCTTCGACTATATGCATCGGCTCATGGCCTCTCCGAATTCCACCTGGGACGTGATCGTCATCGGCGGCGGGCACGCCGGCTGCGAGGCTGCGGCGGCCGCGGCCCGGTTCGGCGCGCGCACCCTGCTGCTCACCCACCGCCTCGACACCATCGGCGAGATGAGCTGCAACCCGGCCATCGGCGGCCTGGGCAAGGGCCATCTGGTGCGCGAGATCGACGCCCTCGACGGGCTGATGGGCCGGCTCGCTGACCGCGCGGGGATCCAGTTCCGCCTGCTCAACCGTTCCAAGGGCGCCGCCGTGCGCGGGCCCCGCTCGCAGATCGACCGCCGGCTCTACCGTGAGGCCATGCAGGCCGAACTGGCCGCCACCCCCAACCTGACCATCCAGGCCGCCGCCGTGGAGGACCTGATCGTCCGCGACGGCCGTGTCGCCGGCGTGGTCGGAACATCCTGCGAGACCTGGGACAGCGAGCGTGTGGTGCTGACCACCGGCACCTTCCTGAAGGGCGTCATCCACCAGGGCGAGACCCGCACGCCCGCCGGCCGCCATGGCGAGGCCCCCGCCATCGGCCTGGCCGACCGGCTCTATTCCCTGGGCCTGAAGATGGGCCGCCTGAAGACCGGCACCCCTGCCCGTCTCGACGGTCGGACCATCGCCTGGGACCGCCTGGAGATGCAGGCGGCCGACGCCGAGCCCGTGCCGTTCTCCTTCCTCACCGAGGCCATCACCACCCCGCAGATCGCCTGCGGGGTCACCTACACCACGGCCGAGACCCACCGAATCATCGCCGAGCGCCTGAGCGAGTCCGCGGTCTACGGCGGCCGGGCGGTGGGCGCGGGACCGCGCTACTGCCCCTCCATCGAGGACAAGGTGGTCCGCTTCGCCGACCGCAGCAGCCACCAGGTGTTCCTGGAGCCGGAAGGCCTCGACGACGACACAGTCTATCCGAACGGCGTCTCCACCTCGGTCTCCGCCGAGACCCAGGACCTGTTCCTGCGCACCATGCCGGGCCTGGAGAAGGTGGTGGTCAGGCGCCACGGCTACGCCATCGAGTACGACTACGTGGACCCCCGGGAGCTCTATCCCACCCTGGAGGCCAAGCGCCTCCCCGGTCTCTACCTCGCTGGACAGATCAACGGCACCACGGGCTACGAGGAGGCCGGAGCCCAGGGCCTGGTCGCCGGCCTGAACGCCGCCCGGGCCGCCTCCGGCGCCGAGCCGGCCGCCTTCGCCCGCGACGAGGCCTATATCGGCGTGCTCATCGACGACCTGGTCACCCGCGGGGTCACCGAGCCCTATCGGATGTTCACCAGCCGCGCCGAATTCCGCCTGCTGTTGCGCGCTGACAACGCCGACCAGCGGCTCACCGGCAAGGGCGTAGGCCTGGGCGTCGTGGGCTCCCGCCGCGCTCGCGCCTTCGGCGAGAAGGCCGAGGCGCTCACCACCGCCCGCGCCCGCGCCGCCGACCTCACCCTCACACCTGCCGCCGCCGCCCGGGCCGGCCTGCCGGTGAAGGCCGACGGCCAGCGCCGCAACCTGTCGGAGTTGCTGGCTTACCCAACCATCGCCTTCGCCGACCTGGCGCGCATCTGGCCGGAGATCGAGGCCTGGTCGCCGGCCGTCCGGGAGCAGGTGGAGATCGACGCGGGCTACGCCGGCTATCTGGACCGCCAGTCCGCCGACGTCGCCGCCTTCCGCCGCGACGAGGACCTGAAGCTGCCTGCGGGGCTGGACTATGCCGTGATCGGCGGGCTCTCGAATGAGGTTCGCTCCAAGCTCACCGCTGTGCGCCCGCTGACGCTCGGCCAGGCCGCCCGCATCGAGGGCGTCACGCCCGGCGCGCTCACCGCCCTCCTGGCCCATGTCCGCCGCCGCGCCGCTTGAGCCCCCACGCGAAGCGGTGATCGACGCCGCGAGTTTCGCGGTCGCTAGCGGCGCGACCCCGCCCCAACTCGCCGATCTCGAGCGCTTCCGCGAGCTGCTCGCCGACTGGAACGAGCGCATGAACCTGGTGGGCCCGGCGACCCTGGAGGTCTTCTGGTCGCGTCACGCCTGGGATTCCGCCCAGCTCCTGCTACTGGCCCCCGACGCCCTGACCTGGGCCGACCTGGGCGCGGGCGCCGGCCTGCCGGGCGTGGTGCTGGCGATCCTCGGCAAAGGCCGCCCAGGCTTCCACGTTGATCTCGTGGAAAGCATGTCCAAGCGCTGCAAGTTCCTCTCCGAGGCGGTGAGCGCCCTCGACCTGCCCGCCACCGTGCGCCACGATCGGGCGGAGAATCTCGACCTGTCTGTGGATATTGTCACCGCCCGGGCTTGCGCGCCTCTGTCGCGGCTGCTCGGGTATGCCCGGCCCTACCTCCGGCGTGGCGCCACCGGGTTGTTCCTGAAGGGTCAAGATGTGGTAGCTGACATGCATGAGGCTACTATATATTGGGATTATGATGCTGAAGTCATACCCAGCCTCAGCGATCCGCGTGGCCGCATCGTGCGCGTGAGGAGGCTCGGTCGTGCCCGCAAAGTCTGACCGTATGCGGGTCCTGGTTGTCGCCAACCAGAAGGGTGGCGTGGGCAAGACCACCACGGCCATCAACCTAGGCACCGCGCTGGCCGCCGTGGGCGAGAGAGTGCTGATCATCGATTCCGACCCGCAAGGCAACGCCTCCACAGGCCTGGGCGTCGGCCGGGCGCAGCGAAAGACCACCCTCTATGACGTGCTGATGGGCGAACACAGCCTCGCCGAGGCGGCGGTGAAGACCACCGTGCCTGGCCTCGACATCGCCCCGGCCGATCCCGACCTCTCCGGGATCGAACTGGAGCTCGGCCAGCAGGCCCGCCGCTCTTACAAGCTCCGCGACGCCCTGGAGCCGGTGCGGGCGGCAGGCGCCTACAGCTACGCGCTGATTGACTGCCCGCCGTCTCTGAACCTGCTTACGGTCAACGCCATGGCCGCCGCCGACGCGGTGCTGGTGCCCCTGCAATGCGAGTTCTTCGCCCTGGAGGGCCTCAGCCAGCTCATGCGCACCATCGACCTTGTGCGCGGCAGCCTCAATCCGGCCCTGGAGATCCAGGGGATCGTGCTCACCATGTATGACCGCCGCAACAGCCTGTCGGACCAGGTGGCCCGCGACGTACGCAGCCATTTCGGCAAGACGGTCTATGAGACCGCCATTCCCCGAAATGTCCGGGTCTCGGAGGCGCCGTCGTTTGGCAAGCCCGTCCTGGTCTATGACCTGCGCTGCGCCGGCAGCCAGGCCTATCTGAAGCTGGCCCGCGAGGTCGTCCTGCGCGAACGCGCACGGCGTCGACAGCCGGCCTGAGGAGATGCGAGATGGCTGAAGGCCGCAGAGGACTGGGGCGCGGGCTGTCGGCCCTGCTGGGCGAGGCCGAGGAGATCGCCCACGCCGGCGATCCCGCAGACGGCGTCCGCGAGATTCCCCTGGAGCTGATCCACAGCAACCCCGGCCAGCCGCGCCGCAACTTTCCTGAGGCTGAGATCGCCGAGCTGGAAGCCTCCATCCGCGACAAGGGCGTGCTGCAGCCAATCCTGGTGCGGCCCTCGCCGAAGGGCGGCGGCGTGTTCGAGATCGTCGCCGGCGAGCGCCGCTGGCGGGCGGCCCAGAAGGCGGGCCTGGGGTCCATCCCGGCCCTGGTGCGCAATCTGCCCGACGACCGCGCGTTCGAGGTGGCTATCGTCGAGAACGTCCAGCGCGAGGACCTCAACGCCATGGAGGAGGCGCAAGCCTACGCCGCCCTGATGAAGCGGCTGGGCTACACCCAGGACCAGGCCGCAACCGCCGTTGGCAAGTCCCGCAGCCACCTGGCCAACACCGTGCGCCTGTTGCAGCTGCCGACCGCGGTGCAGGACCATGTGCTGTACGGACGCCTGACCGCAGGCCATGCGCGGGCCATCCTCGCCTCGGACGACCAGGAGAAGATCGCCGAACAGATTGTTGCCAAAGGCCTTTCAGTCCGGGATGCTGAGGCACTGGTCCGCGCCAAGGCGACCGGGCCGAAGAAGGCCTCCGGCCCCCGCCGGTTCAAGAACGTCGACACCGCCGCCCTGGAGGCCGACCTGGAGGAGGCGATCGGCATGGTCGTCGACATCGCCGACCGCAACGGCTCTGGCGAGGTGCGGATCAAGTACGCCACCCTCGAGCAGCTCGACGAGCTCTGCCGCCGCCTTACGAGGGCCTAGGTCAGAGTCCCAGCCGCCTGGCCCGCCCGGCCACGGTCAAGGCCAACCGTTCTGCGATCAGGTGATCGGGCGAGCCGGTGGTCTTGCAGGCCTTGTCGGCGGCCAGCACCTCCGGCTGCAGCTGATCCAGCGCAGGCAGGGTCCAGGTCCGGGCCTGTCGCAGAAACTCGCGCTCGTTCTTCCAGAACACCCCCGACGCCTTGGCCGCCTCCTGCAATCCGGCGCCGGCCTTGGCCAGGGTGAGCGTGCGGCGCAGGCGGCCCAGGTGCATGCCGATGGCGCGCACCGCAGCGGGACCGGCCTCGCCCTCCTGGGCGGCGCGACGCAGGCCCGTCTGGGCCTCGGCGAGCCGGCCGCCGAAAGCGTCGGATGCGGCGTCAGCCAGGGAGGCTTCCGGCTCGACGCCCAGGAAAGGCTCCAGGTCCGCCGTTGTCGCGGGCGCGCCACGGCCCGGGCCCAGGTACATGGCCAGCCGTTCGATCTCCTGGCGCGCAACGCCGCGCTCCTTTGGCATCCGGGCCACGAACATGGCCAGTGCGTCGGCGTTCAGCGACACTCCGTCGTTGGCCAGAACCTCGCGCACCAGGCGCGCCACATCGCCCGGCTCGTCCTCGTAGCAGGGGATCGCCGCCGCCTGCTGCGCTTTCTCGGCGGCCTTCCGCACGGCCGATTCACGGCCCAGGTTGCCGGCCTCGATCAGCAGGAAGGCGTCCGGGTTGAGCTCGCCGGCCGCATGCCGGACCAGCGCCTCGGCGGCCAGCTTGTCCACCGAGCCCTTTTCGGCCGCCATGCGCAGGCGCACCAGGCGTCGCCCGCCCATCAGCGACTGGGCGGCCAGCTCGCCCTCCAGCCGAGCCGCGTCGCCATCGATGTCACCATCGGTCAGCAGGGACACGTCGAAGGGATCGTCCGGGTTGGGCACGATCCGGGCCGCCAGTTCGTGGCCGCGGTCGCGCACCACGCCCAGGTCGCGGCCGTAGATCACGGCTGCGCGCACCTGCGGATCGGGAAACTTCAGGAACCGCTCGATGTCCGGCCGGCGGCTGAGGATCATGGGCTCGGGCCTCGCCCGCTCAGGACCGGCCGCTGTTGGCCAGCCAGACCGCCAGCTCGAGCTGGATCCGCCGGGCGGCTTCCTGCGCCGCGCGGTCCTGGGCGTCCTGCTGGGCGGAGATGGAGGCATAGGGCTGGTCGGCCGAGTCGTAGGTGAGCTCGACGCGGACGCTGCCGCGCTTGGCGGGCGCCCCCGACGGCTGGGCCACCAAGGTGTAGTTGGCGGTCAGGACGTACTCGTAGCGGGTGGCCACGTTGTCGATCCGCACGCCGCGCGGATAGCGGGCCTCGGCCAGCCGCAGGTCCATGCGGTAGGCGGGCGCCGCCCCGCGGTCCTTGGCGAAGGCGTCGTCCAGGTGCTGGCGGATCAGGTAACCGGTGCGGCCCTCGGGCGCGATCACCTCGATGGCCGCGAGCTTCATCGAGACGTCGCGCTGCGCATAGAGCGGCGTGAACCCGCAGCCCGCAAGGCCCAGCGGCAGGATCAGGAGCGCGGCGGCGGCCAGGTCACGGAACATGCCCTATGACGCCACGATGTTGACGATGCGATCCTTCACAACGATCACCTTGCGGATGGTCAGGCCCTCCAGGCGCACGCGGATCTCCGGATCGTCAAGCACGATCTTCTCCACGTCGGCGGGTTCTGCCCCGGCGGGCGCGGAAATCTCGCCCCGCCGTTTGCCGTTCACCTGCACCGGGAGAACCTTGACGGCGTCCTCGGTGAGGGCCGTGTCGAAGACCGGCCAGGCCGCCTCGACAACCATGCCGGTCCCGCCGATCCGCGTCCAGCACTCCTCCGCCAGGTGCGGCGTGAAGGGCGCCACCAGCCGCGCGAAGGCCGACAGGGCCTCCTGGCGGACAACGAGCACCGCCGCCGAGGCGTCCTTCGCCGAATTGGCCTTGAGCAGGTTCAGGAACTCGTAGAGGCGGGCGACGGCGGAATTGAACCGGAATCCGTCGATGGCCTCGGTGACCTGTTTCACCAACTTGTGCGTGGCCCGCCGCAGTTCGGCCGCCGCGGGATCATCCGCCGCCGGCGCGACCGAGGCCGGCTGGCTGTCGAATTCGTCCCACACGCGGTTGACGAAGCGCCAGGCGCCCTGCACCCCGCCGCTAGTCCACTGGACGTCACGATCCGGCGGGCTGTCGGACAGTACGAAAAGGCGCGCGGCGTCGACGCCATAGGCCTCGAAGATGTCCCCGGGACTGACGGTGTTCTTCTTGGACTTCGACATCTTCTCGATGTCGCCGATGACCACGGAGGCGCCGCCGTCCAACAGCGTGGCCGTGCGGCGGTTGCCCTCGGCGACGATCTCCACGGCCGCCGGCTCCAGCCACTCGCCGCTTTCCAGCCGATAGGTCTCGTGGGTGACCATCCCTTGGGTGAACAGGCCCGCAAACGGCTCGCGCACCGACAGCGAGCCCACGTCCGCCAGGGCTTTAGTGATGAAGCGGGCGTAGAGCAGGTGCAGGACGGCGTGCTCGATGCCGCCGATGTATTGGTCCACCGGCATCCAGTAGTCGGCCGCAGCCTTGTCGATGGGCTCTGCGGCGTCTGGATTGGTGAAGCGGGCGAAGTACCAGGAGCTGTCCACGAAGGTGTCCAAGGTGTCGGTCTCGCGCCGCGCCCGCCCCCCGCAGCCGGGACAGGTGGTGTGCTTCCAGGTGGGATGGCGGTCGAGCGCGTTGCCCGGCTTGCCGAACTCCAGGTCGTCGGGCAGGGCCACCGGCAAGGCGCTGGCCGGCAGGCCGACCACGCCGCATGCCTCACAGTGGACCACCGGGATCGGACAGCCCCAGCCGCGCTGGCGCGCCACGCCCCAGTCGCGCAGGCGGAAGACGGTGGCGCCTTTGCCCTGGCCCTGCGCCTCGATCCGTTCGATCGCCGCGGCCTTGGCGGCCTCGATGTCCAGGCCGTCCAGGAAGCCGGAGCGATAGATCGCGCCCGGGCCGACATAGGCCTCGTCATCCAACGTGAATGTCGCGGGATCCTCGCCGGGCGGCAGCACGACGGGCAGGACCGGCAGGCCGTACTTGCGCACGAAGTCCAGGTCGCGCTGGTCGTGGGCGGGGCAGCCAAAGATGGCGCCCGTGCCGTAGTCCATGAGGATGAAGTTGGCGATCCATACCGGCAGCTCCCGGCCGGCCTCGAAGGGGTGGTTCACCTTCAGGCCGGTGTCGAAGCCCAGCTTCTCGGCGGTGTCGATCTCCGCCTGCGAGGCGCCGCCCTTCTTGCACTCGGCAATGAAGGCGGCGGCCCTGGGGTCCTTCGCGGCGACCTGCTCCGCCAGCGGATGGTCTGGCGCCACGCCCACGAAGCTCGCCCCGAACAGGGTGTCCGGCCGCGTGGTGTAGACCTCCAGGCCCGCCTCGAGGCCGGCCGGAGAGGCGCCGGCGAAGGCGAAGGACATGCGCAGGCCCTTGGACCGGCCGATCCAATTCTCCTGCATGGTCAGGACTTTGTCAGGCCAGCGGTCGAGGGTCTTGAGGTCGTCGGCCAGCTGGTCGGCGTAGTCGGTGATGCGCAGGAACCACTGGTTCAGCTTGCGCTTCTCAACCACCGCCCCGGAGCGCCAGCCCCGCCCGTCGACCACCTGCTCGTTGGCCAGCACCGTCTGGTCGACCGGGTCCCAGTTGACCACGCCTTCCTTGCGATAGACCAAGCCGCGCCTGAACAGCTCCAGGAACCAGGCCTGTTGCTTGCCGTAGTACTCCACGTCGCAGGTGGCGAACTCCCGGCTCCAGTCGATGGAGAGTCCCAGCTCCTTCAGCTCGCTGCGCATGGCGGCGATGTTGTCGTAGGTCCAGCCCTTGGGGTCCACGCCGCGCTCCATCGCCGCGTTCTCGGCCGGCAGGCCGAAGGCGTCCCAGCCCATGGGATGCAGCACGGAGAAGCCCCGGGCGCGCTTGAAGCGGGCGATGACGTCGCCCAGGGCATAGTTGCGCACATGGCCCATGTGGAGACGCCCCGATGGATAGGGGAACATCTCCAGGACGTAGTACTTCGGCCTATCCGGCGTGATCTCGGCGCGAAACGCGTTGGCCTCCGCCCAGGCCTGGCGCCATTTCGGTTCGCTGGTCTTGGGGTTGTAGCGGGCCATGGAGCTTTCCGACCGGGGAAATCACCGATCAGCGAGCGCGCCGACCGACGAACGAGGAGGGGCGATCAGCCCCTGATGTTCGAAAGTCGCAGCTGGCGCGCACGGGTCAGGATCGAGTTCTCGATGTCGGTTTCGGTCTGGCCGGCCGTCGGCGCGTCGATCCAGTTGCCGCCCATGTCGCGGGTCTGCTTGAACACCGCCACGTTCAGCCCATCGGCCCGAAGCCGCGCGTCCAGGATGTAGACCGTGCACTTGAAACGCTCGTCCGGCTTCTCCGGGTTCGAGTACCAGTCGGTGATGATCACGCCGCCATAGGGGTCGGCCGAGGCCAGGGGCATGAACGACAGGGTGTCCAGCGTCGCGCGCCAAAGATAGCCATTCACGCCGATCGCCGGCGTCGCGGTGTCCCCGCCCTTGCGGCCGAAGCCCGGCAGGCGCAGGCCCGGGCTGTCATCCTGGGTCTGGAAGCTCTTCGGCCCGCCGCTCGAGCAGGCGGTCAGCGCCGCAAGGCCCAACACCGCCATGGCGGCGATCACGCCCCGCATCCGAAATCCGCGCACAAACGGCATTCAATCCGTCTCCAAATGATATCCGTGGCGACCGCCACGGCGCCGCCCCGCGCCGCGCCCTCTATAACAATGCCCCTGCGCACGCCAAATAGGAATCGCGTGGCCTTACCGCCACAGGCGCAGACGATGTGCGGCTTTAGCGCCCGTTAAGCCTTTGAGTCGGTTGACGCGGCGTTCGCCGGGTCTTTAATCGATTCTGACGTCGCATGTCTTCGCCTTCCGGTTAAGGCCTGCGAACGGGGTAGAAGGGCTTTGGGTGTAGTATGCGAGCTCGCCGGCTCAGTGTTTTCGTCTGCGTCACCGCGCTTTCCTGCGCGGCCGCTGGCGTTGCGCTGGCGGAGGGCAAGTCCAGGTCCATCGATCTGACGGTCCGCGCCGAGCCGACCGACGTGGTCACCAAGGGCCAGACCCTGAAATGGGACGCCCGCCGCGGCCGGTGGGGCCTGACGCTGAACCTCGAACAGCCAGCCGTGCGGCCCTCGACCCTCAACGACGTGCAGGCCGGCGCCTATTATCGCATCACCCCCTCGCTTCGGGTGGGCGGCTCGGTGGCGCTCGGCGAAGAGCAGCTGCTGGCGGGGCCGAAGAAGCTGTCGCCGGACGAAGGCCAGCCCCGCGTCCGCCTCGAGACGGCCTTCAAGTTCTAATCAAGCCCTCCACCGCCGCCAGACCGACCAGGCCCGCGTCCTTCAGACGGCGGGCCGTTTTGTTGGTGATCCCGCCCAGCGCATAGACCGGCCCGCGCAGGCCGCGCGCCAGCGCCGCCAGCCGCACCGGCCCGATCGAGCGCCCCGCCGAGGCGCTGCGGCTCTCAAACGCCGTCGAGACCACCACCGCGTCCGCCCCGGCCCTCAGCGCCAGATGCGCCGCCCGCGCCGAATGGGCCGCGGCGGTGACGATCCATCCATGGCGCATCCGCCGCACCGCACCGGCCCGATAGGCGAGGCGCTCGGGCAGGTGCACGCCGCGGGCCCCGGCCCGCCCGGCCAGGCCGGCGTCGGCGCCGACCAGCAGCAGGAGCCCCCGTTCCCGAGCGATCGCCGCCAGCCTGCGGGCGCTTGCCTCGGCGTCCGGCGTTCCGAAGGCGCGATAGACCACCCCCGAGCCCCTCGGCAGGCTTCGCGCGGTGGCTTCAGGATCGGGCATGCGCGCGGGGTCGGTGAACAGCAGCAGTGGGGGCAGGGCCTTCCCCACGCGCCATCCGCGCCGTAAGAGCGCGGCTGTCCGCCGCAAGGTCCAGAATCCCTCCGGAATGGCCACGTCTCCGAAAATCCCCGCCGGCTACGCCGATGTGTTGGCCCGGATCGCCCGCGCCGCGCAAGCCGCCGGGCGCGATCCGCGCGCGGTCGCCCTGGTGGCGGTCTCCAAGCAGCAGCCGTGGGAAGCCGTCGCCCCCGTCCTTGCCGCCGGCTGCCGTACCTTCGGCGAGAACCGTGTGCAGGAGGCCATGGCCCGCTGGGAAGGCAGGGCGGAGGGCCTGACCCTGCACCTGATCGGGCCCCTGCAGAGCAATAAGGCCCGCGAGGCCGTCGCCTTCTTCGATGTCATAGAGACCCTGGACCGCGAGAAGCTCGCCGTCGCCCTGGCCGCGGAGATTCAGAGGCAGGGCCGCACCCCGCGCCTCTATGTCCAGGTCAACACCGGCGAGGAGCCACAGAAGGCCGGCGTCGCCCCCCCTGAGGCCGACGCCTTCATCGCCGCCTGCCGCGAGACCCATGGCCTCGCGATCGAGGGCCTCATGTGCATCCCGCCCGCCGAGGAGCCGCCCGGCCCGCACTTCGCCCTGCTGGCCGCCATCGCCGCCCGCAACGGACTTTCCAGGCTTTCCATGGGCATGAGCGGCGACTTCGAGACCGCCATCCGCTTCGGCGCCACCAGCGTCCGGGTAGGCTCAGCCGTCTTTGGCGACCGCCACGCCCATTAGCCGTCTCAGGCTGGATCAGGACAACCTACTGAGCCTCCACATCTAGGTGATCGCCACCGCGTCGCCGGGCTTCGCCAGGCGCAGCAGTTCCAGCAGGTCCTCACGCGCCAGGGCCACGCAACCTTCCGTAGGCGCATAGTCGGGCTTGGCCTGGTGGGCGAAGATGCACGAGCCCCAGCCCGCGACCGGCGGATCGTCGTTGTGTCCCAGCACCACCACCAGGTCGTAGAGGTCGTCGTCGCGCCACATCGTCTCGGCGCTGGCCGGGTGGGGCAGCTTCACCGGCCGGTTGTAGGCGCCATCGTCCGGCGCGTCGCACCAGCCATCGTCCGGGGCGATCGCCGCGGTCTCCAAAGCCGTCTGCGGGGCCGGCCCCTTGTCCGGCCTCCAGAGCACGCGGCGGATCGGCCAGACCCCCATGGGCGAGGCGCCGTCACCCTCGCGCTTATCCGCCGCCGGCTTCAGCCCGCCCTTTCCCAGGGCGCAGCGCACATGACGGGCGCCCAGATCGATCCTTCCATCGGCGGTGGCGGTGAAGATCACGGAGTTAGCCCAAATCCCTTTGCCCCGGGCGGCGCACACGGTGCATGGTCCGCCCCATGGCCCAACGCAAGACCCTGCTCATCGTCGATGACGACGCGGACCTTCGGGGCGCGATCGCCGAACAGCTCCAGGCCGAAGGCTTCGCCGCGGTCGAGGCCGCCACCGCCCGGGCGGGCGTCGAGGCGGCCCAGCTTCAAAAGCCCGACCTCATCCTGCTCGACGTGGACCTTCCCGACATGGACGGCCGCGACGCCTGCAAGGAGATGCGCGGGCTGGGCGTGAGCGCGCCGGTGATCATGCTCACCGCCGCCGCGGCCGACGACGACACCGTCCGCGGCCTGGACGCCGGCGCCAACGACTATGTGACCAAGCCCTACAAGTTCGCCGTGCTGCTGGCCCGCATCCGCGCCCAGCTGCGCAGTCACGAGCATTCGGAAGGCGCGGTGTTCCGCCTGGGGGCCTACGAGTTCCGCCCCTCGGCCAAGATGCTGCTGGACCCCCAGCAGCGGAAGATCCGGCTGACGGAGAAGGAGACCAACATCCTGAAGTACCTCTACCGGGCCGGCGAGAAGCCGGTCTCGCGCGAGGAGCTGCTGGCGGAGGTCTGGGGCTACAACGCCGGCGTCACCACCCACACCCTGGAGACCCACGTCTACCGATTGCGCCAGAAGATCGAGAGCGACCCGGCCAACGCCAAACTGCTGCTCACCGAGGCGGGCGGCTACCGGCTGGCGCCCTAAAGAACCAGGTCCGCGCTCACCGGCGCATGGTCGCTGGGCCTCTCCCAGGCGCGCACGTCGTCGTGGATACGGGTGGCCGCCGCGCCCAGCCGGAAGGCCGCGTCGCGCAGCCCGGGCGTCACCAGGATGTGATCGAGCCGCAGGCCGCGGTTCGATAGCCGGAAGTCGGCCGCCCGATAGCTCCAC
>CANJKG010000043.1 GCA_947474775.1 Caulobacteraceae bacterium
ACAGGAGATGAAGGTGCCGAGCGGCCGCTCGGTGCGGTTCTGCCCGATATAGTCCATCGAGATCCAGGAATAGCGCAGGCCGGCGGTGGCGCGGAGCGAGTCGGAAAGCCTGTAGGTGCCTTGCCCGAAGATCGCCTTGCTCCGGTGGATGGCGCCGAACTCCTGGTGGTTGGTGTTGGCGACCGTATTGGGTTGGTTTCGGGAGATCGACTCGTCGTTGCCTTCCTCCCGGCTGTAGTAGGCCCCCAGAATCCAGGTGAGGTTCGCACCCTTGTCGCTGATGATCTGGAATTCCTGGGTAAAGCTCTTCTGGTCCTCGATCAGCTGAGCGGAGGTGAAGACGAAGGGCGTCGCGGTCTGATCGAGGGGCTCGTTGCGGTTGATCCACCGCTGGCCGGTGATCGAGCGGAAGGTGAGGTCGCCGAAATCCACCTGCACGTCGCCCATCAGTCCGGCGATGTCCAGGTGGGAGAAGGTGTTGCGCACGCTGTTGGTGTCGCGCACGTTCACGGTGTTGGCGGCGGCCACCCAGGCGCGATAGGCCGCCTGACGGTTGGCCTCCGACGTGATCGGCAGAAGGCCCAGCTGGGTGGCGATCTCATTCAGGGACGCGGTCATGTTCACCCCATAGGGGTTGATCCAGGTCAGCTTGTAGGATGGCTGGCCCTGGCGCGTGCGGGTGTTGTCGGCCGAAAGCCGGATGCGGATATTGTCGGTGGGCGTGAACATCACGCCCAAGCGCACGGACTCGTCGTTCAGGTTGCCCAACGGGACGCCGATGGCGTTCTGGCCGAAGCCGTTGCTCTTGGTCTTCACCGCCGCGACGCGCAGTCCCAGCTTGTCCTCGATCACCGGATAGTTGCCGGCCACACTCACCTGGTAATAGCCGTATTCCGCCAGCGTCAGGTTGGCGTAGCCGCCCGCCTCGGTCGTGGAGGGCGCCTTCGTCGTGTAGAGCAGGGCGCCGCCCGTCGTGTTCTTGCCGAACAGGGTGCCTTGCGAGCCCTTCAGGATCTGCACGGACTCGACGTCGAACAGGCTCGAGCGGAGGCCGATCTGCCGGGGCAGGGCCACGTTGTCGATATAGACCGCGACCGAGCCCTCGCTGGTGATCAGGGTGTCGGCCTGGGTCTGGCCGCGGATGCCGATGCTGGCGGTGCTGGCCCCGCCGCCGCCGGTCGCGATGAACACCGAAGGCGCCATGCTCTGCAGATCCTTGACGGACTTCACCACATTGTCGTTCAGCTGCGCGGCGCTCATGGCCGTCACTGCGACCGGCACGTCCTGCAGGTTCTCCGCCACCCGGCGGGCGGTGACCACCACTTCCTCAAGCTGCGCGCCGCTGTTCTGCGCGGCTGCGGGCGCGGCCACGCCCACCAGGGCCAAGGCGCTGGCGCCGAACATCATGGCGCTCTTCAGGTTCTTCATCGGTGACCCCCCCAGGCCAACTGTCATTTTCACTGCGCTCCGAGGCAGGGCGCGGTTTGTTGAAAGCGGGCAATCTTCAAGACACTTCCCGCGCCGAGGTCAGGATGATTTCCGCCGGATTCCTCCAGCAGGTCATCATCGATTCCAATGGCTCCTTATTGAATGCATCACGAAAGCCCAATGTCCATGGGCGAAGTCGCAAGTTCCACTCTGGAAGTTTTGTATATGCTGTAAAATAGTTGGGCTGTGTGCCGAGTGACGCTACACGTTTCGCAGACCACAAGCTTCCCGCCCTGCTGTCAGGTCTTAAACAGGCACTTCTTCGCAGGCGGACGATGCGGTAGAATTGATCCACTTAACCAGGCTGGATCGCGAGAGGAAAACGCCATGGCCGACGACAATCCCAACCTGAACCCCGCCCAGCTCGCCGGTCTCGTCAACGATGCGCGGAATTACTGGAAGGACGAGGGATTCTCTCCGGGCGGCGTAGTTCGCGAGGTCGAGTATTCGAAGGCCTTCACGGGAATCAATCCCCTGTTCCAGGGGATCAAGATCGTCGACTGCGACACACACTTCACCGAGCCGCCGGACCTGTTCACCTCGCGTGCGCCGGCGAAATTCAAGGACAAGGTCCCCTACCACAAGCGCCTGGACGGCGTGGACCGCTGGTTCATCGGCGACCGCAACTTCGGCTCCATGGGCGGCAACGTCATCGGCAAGGACGACAACAAGCTGCTTGGCCGCCTGGCCTTCCCGACCCTGGACGAGGGCCACGTTGGCTCGTGGCAGGTGAAGCCGCGGCTGAAGGCGATGGACGACATGGGGGTCCACGCCCAGATCACCTACCAGAACTCCGGCATCACCCAGGCCGGTTCGCTGATGACCCTCGAGGATGACGAACTCGCCCGCATAGTGCTGACGATCTACAACGACGCCTGCGCGGAACGGCAGCAGGAGTCCGGGCAGCGGCTGTTCGGCCTCGCCCACCTGCCGCTCTGGAACAAGACGGCGCTGCTGGCTGAGGCCCGCCGCTGCATCGACATGGACATCAAGGGCTTCGTCCTGCCCGACCTGCCCGAACGGCTCGGCATACCGCCCTATTCGGACGAGTACTGGACGCCCTTCTTCGAGATGTGCGCCGCCGAGGGGGTGCCGCTGAACTTCCACCTCAACGCGGCGATGAATCCTGGCGGCCTGATGTGGAAGAGCTTCGGCTTCGAGCAGCTGCTGACGGTCACCGCTCTGATGTATTCGCTCGGCAACGCGGCGACGATGGCCAACTTCATGATCAGCGGCCTGCTCGACAAGCATCCGAAGCTGAAGATCGGCATGATCGAAAGCGGAATCGGTTGGGTGCCGTTCGTGATCGAGATGCTGGAGCATCAGTTCGACGAGACCCTGCCGGAGCAGTCGAAGGTGCTGCAGAAGCGTCCCTGGGAGTATTTCAAGGACAACTTCTGGGTCACCTACTGGTTTGAGAAGGTGGGCCCCAAGCTGCTGCTCGAGACCCTCGGGACCGACAAGGTTCTGTTCGAGACCGACTATCCGCACCCGACCTCGCTCTATCCGGGCATCCAGGAGCATCTGGTCGATACGCTCGGGGGCTACTCGTACGAGGTGCGCAAGCAGGTCCTCGAGCGGAACGCGGCCTACCTCTACAACCTGCCCTTCTAGGCGGACGCCCCTCAGCCGTCGGCCAAAGGCCTGGAGCTGCAGCTCCGGGCCCCGGTGGGCCCGCGTCGAAATTCGATCTGCTTCACCCGTCCGGAGCGACGGGATCAGCCCCAGGGGAAATGACGGCATGGACACGAATCTGCAGCGCGTGGCCGACGAGATGGCCATCCGCCAGGCGCTGGCCAGGGGCGTGCGTGGCGCCGACCGTCTGGACCGGTCCCTGCTCGAAAGCCTCTACTGGGCCGACGCCTACGACTATCACGGCTCGTTCCAGGGCCCGGCGGCCGAGTTCATCGACTGGGCGATCCCGCACAACGCCGTGGAGCGCTCCACCACTCACTTCCTGGGCCAGTCGCTGATCGTCTTCGACGGTGACGAGGCGGGCGTGGAGACCTACTGGACCGCCTATCACATGCGCGACCTGGAGGCCGGAAGCCGGCTGAAGGTCTATTCCGGGCGCTACGTTGACCTGTTCCAGAAGCGGGGCGGGGAGTGGCGGGTGAAGCGGCGCGAGGTGATCTCCGACTTCCGCTACGAGACCGAGGCCGAGCCCCGGGAGGTCCAGGGCATGCGCAAGCTGGGCGCCCATTCCATGGCGGACCCTTCCTACGACCTCCTGGGTACGCCGCGTTTCACACCGCGCGAACAGGGCTTCGCCTGAGGCCGGCGCTTGACGGGATGAGCGCCATGGCGAACCTTCGCCAGATCGTGTGCGAGGCCCGGATCGACGCCCGAATCGACCCTGGGACCGAAGGCGAGGAATCCGATGAGTGAACCCGCCGCCGCCCCGGATGGCCGCACCGATTATTACGCCAACGCGCATCGGCGCACCTACGCCCTGTTCGTCTTCATGCTGGTCTACATGTGCCATGCGCTGGACCGGCGCATGCCCTCGATCCTGGTCGAGCCGGTGCAGCAGGAGTTCCACCTCACCGACACCCAGATGGGCCTGTTCGGCGGGGCAGGATACGGCATCGCCTTCTCGCTGGCGGTGCTGCCGCTGGGCTATCTCGTCGACCGTGTGAACCGTCGCAACCTGCTCGCCCTGATGACCGCGATCTGGAGCGGCGCCACGGCGCTGGGTGGCATGGTCGGCACCTATTTCCAGTTGATCCTGACCCGGTTCGGGGTCGGCGCGGCGGAGGCCGGCGGGGTGCCGATCTCCATGTCGTTCCTGTCCGACGTCTACACCCAGGAGCGCCGCGCGCTGGTGATCGGCTTCCTCTACACCGCCGCCAACGTCGGCCAGTTCGCGGCCATGATCGCCGGCGCCTGGGTGGCCGCCGAGCACGGCTGGCGCGCCGCGATGGTGGTGGCTGGCCTCCCCGGCCTGGTCTGCGTCCTGCTGCTGCTGTTCACGGTCCGCGAACCGCAGCGCGGCGCGGCGGAGCCCAGCGGCGAAGCGGCGGCGGCGCCGCCTAAGCCACGCGAGGTTCTGCGGTTCATCCTGGGAGCGCCGGAACTCCTGAGCATCATCGTCGCCCATGCCCTGTTCGGCCTCGTCTCGATCAGCGTGACGGCCTGGGTCGCCTCCTTCTTCATCCGGATCTATCACGTGGACCTGGCGGCGGCCGGCGGGCTGATCGGAATATCCGCGGCGATCGGCGGCGGGCTCGCGCCGCTGCTCTACGGCTGGCTGGACAACCGGCTGGGGCGGCGCAATCCGGCCTGGCCGCTGCGCCTCGTCTGGCTGTCGGCGGTGATCGCCCTGGTGGCGAGCGAGGCCATGCTGTTCACCCCCAGCCTGGCGCTGGCGGTGTTCCTGTTCGGCTTCACCGAGCTGCTGCGCAACGGCTATCCAGCGATCACCTACGCCACCATGACCCGCAACACCCCGGCCCACATGCGCGGCTCGGTCATCTCGGTGATGCAACTGATCACCAACCTCAGCGGCTATGGCCTCGGGCCGCTCTTCGTCGGAGTCGTCTCGGACTACTACGGCGGCGGCACGGCGATCCGCGAGGCGCTCGCGGTCTCGCTGCTGCTCTACATCCCCGCCACCCTGTGCACCCTCTACACCTCCCATAAGCTCTATGGGCGGGCCGCCAAGACGACCTAAATTCTTCAGAACTCCAGACCAGGTGTGGAATTAACGGCGTGACTTCCTTGACGAAGTAAATTCAAGGGCTGAACTCAAGTATACGTCGTCAATCAAACAAGTAGCTGTTTGCGACTTGCCGAGAACAGTCACGCTGGTTACAGGTTCTCGACCGATGCGCCGGGCGATGCCCGAGGGGCTAAATCATGGATGACAACCGCATTCTTAGCGAACGCATCAGGGAAGTCCCGCCGTTCCATCCGCCGGTGCGCCCTGTGCCCACGCCCGAGACCATCATCTTCGACGGCGGCCTGCCCGACCCTGTCACCCATCCGATCACCGACATCGCCGAGCTGACCGCCGCGATCGTGGCAGGCAACGAGCCCAAGATCATGGGCTACACCTATGAGATGGGTGACATCCCCCTGCGCGAACAGATCGCCGCGCGCCACGGAGGCGGGCTCACCGCCGACAGTATCGTGCTGACCAACGGCTGCGCGGGGGCCATCGCCCTGACTGCCCTGGCCCTGCTGGAGCCCGGCGATGTGGTCATCACCGAGACCCTGAGCTGGGGCGGCGCGCTCAAGGCCTTCCGCCAGATGGGCGCGGAGATCGTCGCCGTGCCGATGGACGCGGGCGGCCTGGACACCCACGTCCTGGCGGACACCCTGGAGCGCCTGCGCCGGGAAGGCCGGCGGGTGAAGCTGCTCTATACCATCTCGACCTGCCACAACCCCGCCGGCGTCAGCCTGAGCGCGGAGCGGCGGAAGAAGGTGCTGCGGCTGCTGGAGCCGCACGGGACCCTGGTGGTGCAGGACGACACCTACGGCGAGCTGTCGTACAGCGAGCCGCCGCCGTCCTTCCTGTCGCTGGCGCCCGAGCGGGCCATCCACATGGGTTCGTTCAGCAAGACCATCGCGCCCGGCATCCGGGTGGGCTGGATCGCCACCAACGCCCGCCTTGCGGAGGCGCTGGGGCGCGCCCGCGTGGACCTGGGCAACAGTCCGATCTTCCAGCGCTTCGTGGCCCGCTTCATCGCCGACGGGCGCTATGACCAGCACCTCGCCGAGATCCGGCCCTTCTACCGCAGGAAGCGCGACGTGATGCTGGGCCTGCTCGACCGGCACTGCGCCGGCTTAGGCGAATGGACCCGGCCCGAGGGCGGCTTCTTCATCTGGATGAAGCTCGCCTGCGGCGACGCCGCCAAGGCGCTCGACGCCGCCCGCAAGGAGAACGTCAGCTTTCTGCCCGGGTCCCAGTTCAGCGCCGCCGAGCCCCACGCGGACCATCTGCGGCTAGGCTATGGCATCCTCAATGAAGGCCGGTTCGAGGAGGGGATCATCCGCCTCGGCCGAGCCCTCTCCCAGGCCGCCAACGAACCGGCCTGACGGCCGCAACCGCCACCAAGAACAGGAAGGGCCAGTCCCGGATGAAGAAGACCCATATCCCCTATTGGGAAGGCAAGCCCAACGTCGGCGCCTCGGCGGCGGTGAGGTTCGGCGACATCATCGTGATGTCGGGGACGGTGGCCTCCAACGAACGCGGCGAACTGGTGGGCGAGGGCGACTTCGAGGCCCAGGCCGAGCAATGCTTCGCCAACATCCGGCGCATCCTGGCCCAGGCCGGCGCCACCATGGCCGACATCGTGCAGCTCAACACCCATCTGGCGTCGCAGGACTACCTCAAGCCGTTCCTGGCCAAGCGGATTAAGTACTTCCCGGAGAAGGGCCCGGCGACCACCACCCTGATCGCCCAAATGGCGCGGCCGGAATTCCTCATCGAGATCGAGGTCATGGCGGTGGTGGACTAGCTGTCCGCCTCAGCGCTTGGCGATCACGACCCCGGCCGCCTCCCGGTCCCAGGTGGCGGCCGAGCGGCCTTCATCCCGCAGCGCGTACTTCAACACTCGGCCCATGGGGTTGCGGGGCAGATCCTCGCGGAACTCGAAGTAGCGCGGCACGGCGAAGTAGGGGAGGCGCTCGGCCGACCACAGGCAGAGCTCCTGCTCGGTGATAGGGTCGGCGCCGGCCTTCAGCACCAGCGTCACCTTGACCTCGTCCTCGGCGGTGTCCGACAGCACAGCGTGGACGGCCACGTCCTCGATGGCCGGGTGCCTACGAAAGCTGGTCTCCACCTCGAAGGAGGAGATGTTCTCACCCCGACGACGCAGGTAGTCCTTCTTGCGGTCGACGAAGTAGAAGAAGCCGTGCTCGTCGAACCGGCCAATGTCGCCGGTGTGGAACCACAGGTTGCGCATCGCCGCCACGGTGGCCTCCGGCCGACCCCAGTAGCCGGCGAACATGATGTTCGGCTGCTTCGGCCGCACCACGATCTCGCCGGCCTCGCCGGGCGGCAGCTCGTTGTCGTCGTCGTCGACGATGCGGACGTCGAACATTGCGTTTCGCCTGCCCGACGAGCCGGGATTGGCGAACTCGCTGTAGTGCAGGCAGGTGACCGGGGCGGCCTCGGTCATGCCGTAGACGCCGGTGCCGGCCACCTTCACCCCGAAGCGCTCCCGCCATTTCTCCTGCATGGGCGCGGGGAAGGGCGAGCCGCGCATGAAGCGGATCTGGCCGTAGCAGGCCCGCATGTCCTCGTTGTCCGGCGCCTCGGCGACGAAGGCGATCATCGAGCCCAGCAGGTTGGCGATTGTCGCCTGGCTGCGGCGGATCTCCGGCCAGAAGTTGGTCACCGAGAAGCGCGGATAGAGCGAGGCCCGCGCGCCCGCCATGGCCGAGCTCAACACCGTCGAGCCGAGCGCGTTCATGTGGAACAGCGGCAGCGGCGACCAGTGGATGTCTTCCTTGGTCCGGTCGCAGTTCTCACCGGCCACCCGGGCGGTGTTGCAGACATAGTTGTGGGTGATGATGCAGCCCTTCGACGGGCCGGTGGTGCCGCTGGTGTAGACCAGCATCGAGATGTCCCCAGGCAGGTTGGTGTCCACCACCGGCTGGGCGGAGCACACGATGGAGTCCAGGGTCCGCACCTCGATCCCTTCGACCTGCACGAGCGGGGCGTCGCCACGCTGCACCAGGATGCGCAGGGCGGGCAGGCCGTCGCGGACATCGGCCACGCGCCGGGCGAAGTCCGGCTCGGCGATCACCACCTCGACGCCCGCGTCGGCGAACTGGTGGCGCAGGAACTCGCCCTTCAGGGCGGTGTTCACCGGCACGCTGATGGCGCCCGCCTTGTTGATGGCGAACCACAGGCAGACAGTGTCGAAGCTGGTGTCCAGCAGGCTTCCGACCCGGTCCCCCGTTTTGACCCCCAGCGCAATGAGCCCGTTGGCCAGCTGGGTCGAGCGGCGGTCGACCTCGGCATAGGTGTGGAACGCGCCGCTGAAATCCAGGAAGATGCGGTTCGGGAAGTCGCGCACCGCGCGCGCCAGCACGGCGGTCACTGTATCCTGATGTCCCTTAGTCCAGCCGCCGTCGGACATTTCACCTCCCGGATCGATCATCGGATGTTGGACGGTTCGCCGCCCCAGGCGATAAAGCGCGCGATAACTCTGGCAGAACACGCCAGGAGGCAATCTTCTTCTGGTGTAAATCAATAACTTGGCCTGACGGGAGGTAGTCCTTTTGAGCGTTCTGGATCCCTTTGATTTCTCAGGCCGCGTGGCGGTCATCACCGGTGCGGGCACCGGCATCGGCCGGGCCGCGGCGCGGCTTTTCTCCGAGCGCGGGGCTGACATTGTGCTGGCCGGCCGCAAGCTGGAGCCGCTGCAGGAGACCGCCGCCATGGTCGAGGCCGTGGGCCGCAAGGCCACCGTGGTCCAGACCGACGTCAAGGACGCCGAGGCCTGCGAGGCGCTGGTGGCCAAGGCGATGGAGGCCCATGGCCGCATCGACTACCTGGTCAACAACGCCGGCGGCAGCCGTTCGAAGAGCCTCACCAAGTGGCAGCTCAAGGACTTCGACGACATGATCGCGCTCAATCTGCGCAGCGTCTGGATCCTGTCGATGGCGGCGGCCCCGCACATGCGCGAGGGCGGCGGCGGATCGATCGTCAACATCTCGTCCGGGGCCAGCCTCTATCCGGTGCCGCCGTCGGCGGCCTACGGAGTGGCCAAGGCCGGGGTGAACAACATGACCGCGGTGATGGCGGTGGACATGGCCAGCTGGAACATCCGCGTGAACTGCATCGCGCCGGGCACGGTGAAGTCTGAGGGCTATGTGCGCGCCATGCACGTGGCCGGCCGCAACCCCGACGAAACCAGCGCCAGCAACCCGTCGCAGCGCGGCGGGGAGCCGGACGACATCGCCTGGCCGATCCTGTTCTGCTGCTCCAACGTGACGGCGGGCTGGATGAGCGGCCAGACCATCCATGTGGCCGGCGGCCCAGCCGGCTGGAAGAAGCCGCCGCCGATCCACGACGTCTGACGAGCTCGCCCCATTCCGCTTTCCCGCCGCCGTCGCCGGCTGTTCGCCGGTCGCCGCCCGGGCCCAGTCAGAGGCGGCCACGACCTGGGCCCAGCTGCTGCTGAAGTATGTGCTGGCCAATCCAGCGGTCACCTGCGCCATCCCGGGCGCCCGCAATCCTCGTTACGTGGCCGACAACCCGGGCGCGGCGACGGGGCCCTTGCCGGAGGAGACCATGCGCCACCGGATCGTGGAGACGGTCACCGCCGCCTGAGCCCCGGGTCTGTGGGCGAGGGAAGGCGTTTTGAGGCCGCCCCGGCATTGACAAACGCGCGGGCGGGGCGCCCACACTCCCGCTGTAGTCTTCGAGGTGTCCATGGGTGGGGGCGGCGTCGCTCGACGGTCGGCCAGGGCGGCGGCCCTTGCGTTGTTCGGCATCCTGGCGGGGTCCGCCGGGAGCGCCCATGCGGCGCTGTCCGATACGCTGTGCAACCCCTATGTCGCCGGCGCTGGGGAGCTACCCCTCCGACGCGGCCCTGCGCGAGGCCGCCGCGACCATCGAGGCCGGCCTCGGCCGCCAGACCCCCGGCGACCAGCTCCAGGGCCTGTCGCCCGCGCTGGACCCGCCCACGTCCGACGCCCAGCGGCCTTCGCCAGAGGCCATGTCCGAATACTGCGCCGCCGCCGGCGAGCTGATGCGGGTGAGCTCGCAGGGTAGCCAGCTGCAGGCCCAGTCCTATCTGCTCAGCGCCTTCCAGACCGCGCGCGGCGTGCGCCAGCGCCAGACCGAGGCGGTGGCGGCCTATCGGCTGGGCCTGGTCTCCCTGTCTGGCCCTACGGTGGCCGGGGCGCGTGGCGCGCGTGGGCGTGCGACCCGCGGCGGCACGGCGGCGGCGGTCCGCGAGACCGAGCAGGTCGATACGGTCAGTCCCTGCGACCTGCTGCTGCGCGGCTCGGCGCTGAACAGCACCAACCTAACCCTGTCCCTGGCCTCGCTGGGCTGCTCCGCCGAGCAGGCGCGACTGGCGGGGGACAACCGCACCG
This sequence comes from Caulobacteraceae bacterium, assembly GCA_947474775.1. Classification (GTDB taxonomy): domain Bacteria; phylum Pseudomonadota; class Alphaproteobacteria; order Caulobacterales; family Caulobacteraceae; genus Phenylobacterium. The sequence continues at coordinate 10,546 of CANJKG010000043.1, forward strand.
CGGCCCTGGCCAGCCTTCGGCTGGCGCGGCTGCGGCTGTCGGTGGCCGAGTCCAACTCCGGCGTCGCGGCCGAATTCCGCAACGAGTCCGTGAAGGCCGCCATCACCGGCCTGACCATGGCGCGGGATATCCCCGACCCGGCCCTGCGCGCCGAGATACTTGGCCGCCTGGCCGCCAGCGTCCTCGACGCCCGGCCCGGCCCGGCGCCGGAACTCCTGCCGGTGATCGCGGCGATCGAGGCGGCGCAACCGCAGAGCCCGTCGGCCGGCGCCTACGCCGCCGCGCTCAGGGCCCGCCTGGCGTTCGCGGCGGGTGAGGTGGCGGCCGCGCGGGCGCTTATGGACCAGGCCATGCTGCTGGAGAGCCAGCGGGCGCTGCCGGCGCGGCTTCCCGAGTGGCGTCTACTGGTCGCCGAGATGGACCCCGCCAACCGCGACGCCCACGTCCTGGCCGCCTATGACGCCCTGGAGGCCATCCGCCCGCTGCTGCCGCGCTTCGACCCGCTGACCGAGGAGACCGCCTTCTCGCTCTACATGCGGCGCGTCTTCCAGAGCGCGGTGGACATCCAGCTCGCCAGCGCCACCGGCGCGGCCGAGCTCATCCGGGTGCGCGGCGCCCAGCAGATCGTGGAGGCCTATCGCCAGGCCGAGCTGCAGAGCGTGTTCGGCAGCGAATGCATTCCGGCGCGCGACGCCCTGAAGCCGGAGACCCTGGCCGCCGGCGAGGTGCTGCTCTACCCGATCCTGCTCCCCGACCGGCTCGAGCTGCTCTATGTGGCCGGCGGCGCGGGCGGGGCGGCGACCTTCAAGCGGCTGCCGCCCAACCGCAACGTCGATCGCCAGGCGGTGTCGCGGCTGGTGGAGACGGCGGTCCTCTCGCTCAGCTACGACGCCGACGACAACTGGCGGGCGGCCTCACGCCAGCTCTACGACCTGCTGATCAAGCCCATCGAGGCGGACCTGAAGCCCGGCTCCCTGCTGGTGGTGGTGCCGGACGGCGCTCTGCGCGCCCTGCCGTTCTCGGTCCTGCTGGACGCCGAAAACCGCTACCTGGTCCAGCGGTCGCGCCTGACCGTCGCCCCGTCGCTGGCCTATTCCCAGCCGGGCTCCACCGAGGACGAGCAGCGGCTGCAGCTGGTGGCCGCCTCCCTGGAGATGGAGGTGAACCTGCCGGCCGGCGACTTCGAGAAGCTCGAAGGCACCGGCGACGAGGCCCGGCTCGCCGCCGTCATCGACGGGACCCGGATCGAAGGCTCGCGGGTGATCGAGAACTTCAAGAAGGCCGACCTGGTCCAGGCCCTCACCCGTGAGAAGGTGGACGTGCTGCACCTGGCCACCCACGCCTCCTTCAACGGCCGCTCCGACCGGGCCTTCATCGTGGCAAACGGCGAGCTGATCCTGCTGTCGGAACTGCGCCAGATCCTGGCGCAGAACCGCGCGCGCGGCGATGAGCTCGATCTCTTGGTGCTCAGCGCCTGCGAGACGGCGGTGGGCGACGACGAGGCCAGCATGGGCCTGGCCGGGGCGGCGGTGCAGGCGGGCGCCCGCAGCGCCATCGCCTCCCTGTGGCCGGTGAACGACGCCGGCACCGCCGAGCTGATGAAGAACTTCTACCAGCTCTACCGCCAGGGGCGCTCCAAGTCGGCGGCCCTGCGCGAGGCGCAGATGGCGATGATCGACAGCGGCGGGGTCAACGCCAACCCCAACATCTGGGCCGCCTTCACCCTGCTGGGCGCGTGGCGATGACGCGCAGGTTATCGGCCGCCCTGCCAGGCCTGACACTGATGCTGGCCGCCTGGCCCTTGGCGGCGAGCGCCCAGACCGCGATCACCCCTGACGTGGGCCTTGGGGTTGGGTTCGGCACCAGCGCCGTCCAGGCCGGCCGGGTCACCACCATTGACGGCGGCGCCCTGCTGGGCGGCAACCTGTTCCACAGCTTCCGGGACTTCAGCCTGGGCGCCGGCGACACCGCCCAGTGGACCCGGGCCGGCGGCGGGGCGGGCGACGTGCGCAACGTCATCAACCGCGTGACCGGCGGCCAGGTCTCGCGGATCAGCGGGACGCTGGATTCCACCGCCCTGCCGAACGCCAGCTTCTACTTCATCAACCCGGCTGGCGTCGTGTTCGGCGCCGGGGCGCGGGTGAACGTGCCGGCCGCGGCCTATTTCTCCACCGCCAGCGAGTTGCGCATGGCCGGCGGCGCCAGCTTCGCCGTGGCCGCCCCCAATGGCTCCACCCTGTCGATGGCCGCGCCGGAGACCTTCGGCTTCGTGGGCGGGGCTGGGGCGATCGTCATGGACGGGCTGAACGAGCAATTCACGACCAACACCACCACCCTGTCTTTCACCGCCTCCGACATCGACATCCGCGGGACCAGCCTGCAGCTGCGCGGCATGGACCTGGTGGCGGTGGGCCGCGGCGCCGGGGCCGTCCGGCTGGCAGATCCCATGGCGACGGCGGCCCGGGGCACGGTAGCGCTGACCAACAGCCAGCTGGTGCTGATGGCTCGCGGCCCGTCCAGCGTCCTGCGCCTGCGCGCCGGCGAGGCGCGGTTCGACGCCGGCGCGATCGCCTCCGACACCGAGAGCCCGACGCGGGCAGCCGACGTCTTCGTCCAGGCCGACCGGCTCAGGCTGCTGAACGCCTCGCGGATCGGCTCGACGATCCGCTCTGCGGCTGGCGGTGGCGACGTCGATATCCGGGCCGGCGACATCACCACGGACGGCGCCCTGTTCTACAGCGCCGCCTTCGCGGACGGGCGAGGCGGCCGGATGCGGATTTCCGGCGACACGATGAACCTGCTGAACGCCACCATCTCGGCGACCGCGTCCGGCGCCGGGGCTGCGGGCGACGTGCAGGTCGCAGCCACCCGATCGCTGTATGGCGAGAACGTGGTGATTCAATCGCAGGTGCTGGGCTCTGGCGGGGGCGGGAACGTCGCCATCTCGGCGCCCATGCTCGAGTTCGTGAATGGCATCGCCTACACAGGCGGGACCTTAGACGGCGCCCCGGGCGACGTCACCATGACCGGCGACATCATCTCGCTGTCCGGCGGCTTCTTCGGCTCGGCGCCCGGAGCGACCTCGAACTCCGGCGATCTGACCATCGTGGCGAACACCCGCTTCGAGGCGTTCTCGGCCCTGTTCGGCTCCTCGACTTCCGCAGATGGCGCGGCCGGCGTGATCTCGATCCGGAGTCCGCAGCTCTACTTCGAGGACGGCTCGCTCAACGTCGCTTCCTGCGGCGACGGCGGCGTGGGCTCGATCCTCCTGCAGGGCGGAAGCCTTGTGATGGATTCGGTCCAGGTGAGGGCCGACGCCACCGGACTGTCGGGCGGCGCCCAGCGCGGCGCGATCCAGTTCCGGATGACCGGCGACGTGTCCATCACCGGTGGTTTCATCAGCTCCGCCGCCCAGAACGGCGCATCGGGCGGAACGGTGTCCATCGAGGGGCGGAACGTCAGCATCGATGACATCTTCCTGGAATCGGACACCTTCGGCCTCGGCGAGGCGGGCCAGGTGTCGCTCAAGGCCACGAACGCGATGCTGGTCCGCAACAGCAAGGTGTCCTCCAACACCAGCGGCGAAGGAAACGCCGGAGGCGTCGTCGTGGAGGGCCGCACGATCACCGTCCAGACGGGCGCGGACATCGCCTCCGACAGCGACGGGCTGGGGAATGCGGGCGCAGTCATCATCAGGGGTGGCGCGATTACGGTGGAAGACACCTCTACGATCACCTCGCAGGTAGAAGGCGGATACGGGAACGCCGGCAGGGTGACCATCGAATCCGACAGCCTGACCCTGAGCGATTCCTTCATCACCTCCGACACCAAGGGCTTCGGTGACGCCGGCGAGGTCAACGTGCGCACCGGCGCCCTCAAGCTATTGGGCAACGGCCGCGGTTTCACGTCGATCAGCTCGGACACCTATGCCGACGGTAACGCCGGCAATGTCACCATTGAGGCCAAGTCCATCGACCTGAGGGAAGGCGGCATCATCAGCTCAAACGTCTGGGTGAGCGGCAGCTACGGCAATGCGGGTTCGGTGACCATCAAGACCGGCACGATGACCGTGTACGACGGCTCGTTCGTGGCCACTGACACGCGTGGTTTCGGCGCCGCGGGGCCGGTGACCATCACCGCCGACGACCTGCTTGTGGAAGGGGTGGTCGGTAACGAGTCCGCCTATATCAGCTCCGACACCCTGGGCGACGGGGCGGCGGGTCCGGTGACCATCAACGCCGGCAAGCTGGTGGTGAAGGAAGCCGCCTTCATCTCCTCGGACACCTATTCGGGCGGCGACGCCGGCGACGTGACCATCAAGGCCAGGACCGTGTCGGTCGACAACGCCGCCATCGCCTCCCAGGCCCGCAACGGCTCGATCGGACGCGCCGGCTCGGTGAACATAACGGCGAGCGAGAGTCTGTCCGCTACGGGGGAGGCCCGCATCTCCACCTCCAGCTTCGGCGACGGGGACGCTGGCGCGGTGAAGATCAGCACCGGCATCCTCACGGTGGACGACGCCGAGATCAGCTCGGCGGCCGACGCCGACGCCACCGGCGGTTCGGGCCAGCTCACCATCGCGGCGGACAGGGTCTCGCTGGCGAACGGCGGGGTGATCACCACCCTGTCCAATAACCAGCGCAACGCGGGCATGATCCAGATCACCGCCGGCTCCATCTCTATCGACGGCGACGGGGCGGAGATCGTCAGCGAGAACCAGGCCGGCAACATCGCCCTGGGCAATCCCAGGGGTCAGCGCGGCGACGCCGGAGCCATCAGCCTGAAGGCCGAGAATATCCGGATCGCCAACGGCGGCTCGGTGTCGACCAACTCCTTCGCGGGCGCGGCGGGCGAGATCGCCATCGCCATGTCGCCCGATGGCTTCCTGGTGCTTGAGGGCGCCGACAAGCCGGGGGTGATCCAGACGTCCTCCGGCCCGGGCACCGGCGGTCGGATCCGGATCTCCAACCCGCGGGCGATCATCTACAATGGCGGCTCGCTGCTGGCGCTCGGGCAGGCCCGGGGGGCCAATGTGGTCCTGGAGAGCCGCTACGTCATCAAGTCCACCGATCGCGTCAACCTCGTGGACGTGGCCGGCGAGTTCCGCCAGGTGACCGGAGCCTATGACGTGAGCAGCGGCACGATCACCCGCGACCTGTCGGTGCTGGACGCATCCAAGGTGCTGCGCGGCCAGTGTCCGGCCGCCCGCTCGGCGGGCGTGGTGAGCCGGCTGATCACCCGACCGGTCGGGCCCTTCGCGCGCGAACCGGCCTTCGAGCCGCTCGCCCCGAGCGGCGCGCCTCGTCCTGGCGGCGGAGC
>CANJKG010000044.1 GCA_947474775.1 Caulobacteraceae bacterium
ACCAGTACCCCTTCGTTGGCCCCGTACTCGCCCACCAGCACGTCGTTGTCGCCGTAGAACCTCACTCGCCCCTTCAGCACGAACCAGAAGCCGTCGTAATGGGCGTGGCTGTGCAGGTTGTTCTCCCCGCCGCTCTTGATCACCTGGATGATCCCCATCATGTGGTCGGTGCGGGCCAGCCGGACCACCTTCTTCTTCTGCGGACCTTCCGGGACCGCGAACCGGAACGGCCTCAGGCCAAGGTTCTTGTCGGGCTCGGACATGGCGTTGCTCCCTTGATGTTGTCACCTCAGCCTCGCGCGCGGCGCGCCGCGCGGCAAGTCCGCGATCACAGGCCCTGCGCCGCCGCGATGCGCCCGCGCAGAGCCTCGCCCAGCGCCAGGCCCGACGCCTCGACCGCCGCCTCCAGGTGGGCCGGCCGCGTGGTCCCGATCACCGCTGCGCTCACCCCCGGATGGTCCAGCACATAGGCCAGCGCCGCCTGCGAGCCGCTCATGTCAGGCAGGCGGTGCAGGAACCGGAACCGCGCCGCTCGCCTCACCGTATCGCGATGGCGGGCGAGTCCACGCGCCAGGTACCAGAGATCCTGCGGCCCCCGCAGGCGCGAGGCCCAGGGCGCGGTATGGCCCATGGCTAGCGGCATGCCGGCCAGCACGCCCTTCCCCGCCGCCGCCGCCCGGGCGATCAGCGGCGCGCGCTGGGGCTGGAGGACGTTGAAGTCCACCATCACCACGTCGATGTCGGCCAGCCCCACGGCGTGCTCGATCACCGCCGGCTCGAAGCTGTTCACCCCCAGGGCGCGGACCAGCCCCCTCGCCTTCAGCTGGCGCAAGGGCTCGAGCAACGGCGCGTCCAGTTCCGCGATCGATGGTCCGTGCAGCTGCAGCAACGGCAGCACCTCCAGCCCCAGGGTCCGCAGGCTCCGTTCGGCGCTGGCCACGATGGCGGCTGGCGTGAAATCCCGCCCGATCCGCCCGCCCCCCGCATGGAATGTCCCGGCCTTTGTCGCCACCACCAGCGAAGCCGCGTCCAGGCACTTCAGCGCCCGGCCGAGCCGTGGCTCAGCTTCCCCCGCCGAATAGCTGGCCCCGGTGTCGAACAGGGTGATCCCCAGCTCTAGCGCCCGGTGGACGAGGCCCACCGCCGCGCGTTCATCGAAGCGCGGCTTGCCCCACCAGCTCGCGCAGCCGAAGCCGATCTCCGAGACCGTCAGGCCGGTGGCGCCAAGCGGCCGATAGCGCATCTGTCCCCTGCCTTGGATTTCGCGCGTGGGCGGCGACGGATTCGAACCGCCGACCCTCTCGGTGTAAACGAGATGCTCTAACCAGCTGAGCTAGCCGCCCGCGCGCGCCGCTTCTAACCCGCCCGCGCCAGGGCGGCAAAGAGCACGACGACACCGATCGCTGCGAACACCACCGCCGCCGCGATCCGCACGTACTTCAGCGGCACGACCTTGGTCGCCGCCTCCCCCAGCAGCACCGCCGGCACATTGGCGAGCATCATCCCCAGCGTCGTGCCCGCCGTCACCATCACGATCTCGTGGAAGCGGGCCGCCAGCAGCGAGGTGGCGATCTGGGTCTTGTCGCCGATCTCCACCAGGAAGAAGGCCACCAGGGTTGTCAGGAAGACCCCGCCCGCCGACCGGCTGGAGGCCCCGTCGTCCTCCTTGTCCGGGATCAGCGCCCAGGCCGCCATGGCGATGAAGGCCACGCCCACCGCGATCTGGAACGCCTGGCCGGTCAGGACCTTGGCGATAAAATAGCCCAGGGTCGCCGCCGCGGCGTGGTTGGCCAGGGTGGCGGCCAGGATTCCCAGGATGATCGGGACGGGCTTGCGGAAGCGCGCGGCCAGCACGATGGCCAGCAGCTGGGTCTTGTCGCCGATCTCGGCGATGGCGACGACGCCGGCGGAGACCAGCAGGGGTTCTAGGATCACGGATAGCTACTCCGGGCGCGATATGGACACGACGACGCACGACCCCCGTCGGCCCGTGGCCGGAGGTCAGCATCGTCGGTCTCGCCAGTCCAGGTCCGAAAGACCCGCAGCCCGCGCCATGGATGGAGGAGGAACCTCAAACCAAGTCTGTTGACGCGAACTCCGCTGAAGCGAACGGCTACTCCCCGAAGACCCGACCTCTCTAGCGAAGTCGCGGGCGGGTTCAAGCCCGATCAGGGATTCAGCGTCTGCTTCAGCCGCTCACCCACCCGGAAGCGGCAGCTGGCCGAGGCCGGCCGGGGCACCCGCTGGCCGGTGCGCGGGTTGCGCGCCAGGCCCGCCGCGCGGCGCACGGGCACGAAACTGCCGAAGCCCACCAGGCGCACCTCGTCGCCCGCCTTCAGCGACGTCGACACCGACGCCATGAAGGCCTCCAGCGCATCGCGAGCCTGGGCCTTGCTCAGCCCCGCCTTGTCCGCGATCGCCGAGACCAGGTCAGCCTTGGTGATCATCCGTGTCTCCAGCCGTCGGCCACCCGAAGAAGAGGTGGCGCCCCTCGCCCGGCCGACGATTATGGCGAAGGCGTGGCGAGCGTCAAATGCCCACCGTGCCGAATCGTACGCGAAACCGCGCCTGACACAAGATGTGATCGAGGCTGTCACACATTGGCGCCCGTCAGCCAGCCTTGTCGCGGATGTAGGCCCAGATCGCATCGATCTCGCCGGCCGTCAGCTTGTCTTTCCACGCCGGCATCTCGCCCTTGCCGCCAAGCACCGACTGGTCGAAGCGCGGCCGTTCCTCGGGCCCGAGCTGCAACAGGTCGAAGGCCGCCCCCGTGCTCCGCAGCCGCTCCCCGTGGCAGGCCGCGCAGGCCATGGCATAGAGCTCCGATCCCGCCGCCACCATCTCTTCATTTATGGGGGCGACCGGCTGGTCGTCGGCGGTCGCCTGGCCCACCGCCGACAGAGACACGAGGAACGCCGCGGCGGCCAGACAGCGCTTCACCAGGACACCCTTCATCATGCCTCCGATCCTACCGCGCGTCCTGTGGCAGCGCGAAGACATAGACCGCGTGGTGGCCGCGCACCGGCGTCGGCATGTTCGCCTCGGCCAGCTTCAGGGGGGCCGTCGTCCCGGACATCCCCTCGCCCGTGAACACCATCACATACTGCCGCCCGTCCACCGCATAGGTGATGGTGCTGGAGATCACCATGCCGCCCAGGCGTTGGTCCCACAGGATCTTGCCGCTGCGCGCATCGAACGCCCGCAGGTGGCGGTTTAGGTCACCATTGAACAGCAAGCCACCGGCCGTGGTCAGCGCCGCCCCGTTGGAAGGTTGTGGCTGGCTGAACAGTATCTCCATCTTGCCCGTGGTCATGTCGACCTTGGCCAGCTGCATGTATTTCTTGGCGTCCCATCCGGGCGTGATCACCGCGTAGCGGTCCCGGTGCCCCTGCGTGCCGGTCTGATCGGCGGTCATCTGCAGGCAGGCGTTGTGGAACGGCACATAAAGCGAATTGGTCTGTGGGCTGTAGGCCGTCGACCACCAGCTTCGGGTGTTGTGGAAACAGACCAGCCGCTTGTCGCCGTCCTTCAGGAAGTTCAGGTCCGAGTTGACCATCACCTTGCCGGTGACCGGGTCGACGCCCTTGATGTGCACGTCTGGCCGGTCATAGGGGAACGGCATGGCCCACAGGAACTGACCGCTCTCCCGCTCCACAACGAACAGGCTTCCACCCTCGGCCACGGTCACCACCACGTCCTTCACCTGACCGGGCTTCAGGGCCGCGCTGATCCATTTCACGTGCTTGGGGTCGGGGCTGATCTTGGTCCGCACCAGGATGCGCTCCTGGTTGTGGTCAAGGTCCCAGTCGTCGGACGGCAGCTCCTGATAATACCAGCGCAGCTTGCCGGTCTCCACGTCCAGGGCCACCGTGGAGTTGGAATAGAGGTCGCTCGGCGTCACCTTGGGCCGGTCCGTCGTCCCGTAGCGCTTGAGCAGCGTATAGGGCATCGGGTTGGCCACCCCCCAATAGAGCACCTTGCGCACCGGATCGTACGAGCCGGGCAGGCCCCAGGGACTCGCCAGTCGCTTCTCGTCGGGAATCTCCGGGCTCCAGGTCTCGCCCCCCGGTTCATTCACCCCAGCGGCGGTATAGAACTTCCACACCTCTTTGCCGGTGATCGCATCGTGCGCGGCGATGAAGCAGTCGGCGCGCGTCAGGGTCGGTTCGCACGACCGGTTGGAGATGACCTTGCCGTCGGCCACGACCACGCCGCCGGCCCCCGCGCCACCAGGGCCCCCGCCACCGGTATCGACCTTGGCCTTCCAGCGCACCTTGCCGGTAATGGCGTCCAGCGCTGTCAGCTCGCCGCCCGGCGCGGCGAAGTAGACCATGTCTTGGTAGATCGCCAGGCTCTTGCCATGCCAGCTGCTGGAGCCGGACCGCCGCGGATAGTCCGGCGCGTACTCCCAGATCATCTCACCGTCGACGGCGTTCAGCGCCTGCACGAACCCGCCGGGCGTCAGCAGGTACATCACCCCGTCGTGGACGATCGGTGTCGACTCCTGCGGCGCGCCGCCCGGCAGGCCCCGCGACCACGCCAGGGTGAGCTTGCCCACGTTGCGGGTGTTGATCTGGTCAAGCGGACTGAACCGCTGCTCGTCGTGCGTGCGGTTCATCATCAGCCAGTCGGCCGGATCTGGATTGTCCAACATGGCGTTGGTGACCGGTTTGAACGGCCGCTCCTGCGCCTGGCCTGGGCCGGCGGCCATAAGCGCCCACCCCACAAGCGTCATCGTCACCGCGCAGGCGATACGAGTTCCCATTGGCGTTCTCCCCGAACCGGCCAGCTCTTGATGGCTGTGACGCCGCGCCCCACCGGGCCATGAAAAAGGACCCGGCGGCGTCCCGCCGGGTCCCGTTCCTATCGATCCGGCGCCGCTTCGAGGCAAGCGCCAATTCGGGCGGCTTTCAGGGGTTTGAGTGTCGTTGAGGCCGAATTGGCCTCACCCCCCGGGGTCGCTAATGGGTGATTACCGCGTCGTCCACGTCGGGATCGACCGCGCCGGCCGGCGGATGGGGCGGTTCGATCCATTCGATCGGCTCCGGCAAGCGGACCAGGGCCCTGGCCAGCACCTCGTCCACCGTGGACACGGGGATGATCTCAAGCCCCGCCTTCACATTCTCCGGGATATCGGCCAGATCCTTCTCGTTCTCCGAGGGGATCAGCACCGTCTTCACGCCCGAGCGCAGCGCCGCCAGCAGCTTTTCCTTCAGGCCGCCGATGGCGGTGACCCGCCCGCGCAGGGTGACCTCGCCGGTCATGGCGATGTCGGCCCGGATCGGGATGCCGGTGAGCACCGAGACGATCACCGTGGCCATGGCCGCGCCCGCCGAGGGCCCGTCCTTGGGGGTGGCGCCATCGGGAACGTGGATGTGGACGTCCGTCCGCTCGAAGCTCGGCGGCTCGATGCCGAACTTGGTCGCGCGGCTGCGGACGTAGCTCGCCGCCGCCGAAATCGACTCCTTCATCACGTCCTTCAGGTTGCCGGTGATCGACATCCGGCCCTTGCCGGGCATCTTGACCGCCTCGATGGTCAGGATGTCGCCGCCGAAGTCGGTGTAGGCTAGGCCGGTGATGATCCCGACCTGATCCTCGGCGTCCGTCTCGCCGTACCGGTACTTCTTGACGCCCGCGTACTTGGCCAGCCGCTCGTCGTCGATGGTGATCGAGGTCGCGCTCTCGCGGCCCAGGTCACGCACAGTCTTGCGCGCCAGGTTGCCCAACTCTCGTTCCAGCGAACGCACGCCCGCCTCACGGGTGTAGTAACGGATCAGGTCGCGGATCGCCTTCTCGGGCACCACGAACTCCTCCGGCTTCAGGCCGTGGTCCTTGGTCAGCTTCGGCAGGACGTGGCGCTTGGCGATCTCCGTCTTCTCGTCCTCAGTGTAGCCGGGAATGCGGATGATCTCCATGCGGTCCAGCAACGGCTGGGGCATGTTCAGGCTGTTGGCGGTGGTGACGAACATCACCGGCGACAGGTCGTAGTCCACCTCCAGGTAGTGGTCGGCGAAGGTGTTGTTCTGCGCCGGGTCCAGCACCTCCAGCAGGGCCGACGAGGGGTCGCCCCGCCAGTCGGAACCCATCTTGTCGATCTCGTCCAGCAGGAAGAAGGCATTGGTCGACTTGGCCTTCTTCATCGACTGGATCACCTTGCCGGGCATCGAGCCGATATAGGTCCGCCGGTGACCGCGGATCTCGGCCTCGTCGCGCACGCCGCCCAGAGACACGCGCACGAACTCGCGGCCCGTGGCCTTGGCGATGGAGCGTCCCAGCGAGGTCTTGCCGACGCCTGGAGGGCCCACCAGGCACAGGATCGGCCCCTTCAGCGAGCCCACCCGCGACTGCACGGCCAAGTACTCCAGGATCCTCTCCTTGACCTTGTCGAGGCCATAGTGGTCCTCGTCGAGGATCGCCTCGGCTTTGGCCAGGTCGATGGGCTTCTGCTTGGCCTTGCCCCACGGGATGGACAGCAGCCAGTCGAGGTAGTTGCGCACCACCGTCGATTCCGCCGACATCGGGCTCATGTTGCGCAGCTTCTTCAGCTCGCCTTCCGCCTTGGTCCGGGCTTCCTTGGACAGCTTGGTCTTCTTGATCCGACGCTCGAGCTCCATCAGCTCATCGCGCTGATCGTCCTGCTCGCCCAGCTCGCGCTGGATCGCCTTCATCTGTTCGTTCAGGTAATACTCGCGCTGGGTCTTCTCCATCTGGCGCTTCACGCGGTTGCGGATCTTCTTTTCCGTCTGCATGACGCTGATCTCGCCCTCCATCAGGGCGTAGACCTTCTCCAGGCGCTTCACGACGTTGAACACCTCCAGAAGCTGCTGCTTCTCGGCGATCTTCACCGACAGGTGCGACGCGATGCGGTCGGCCAGCTCGCCGGGATTCTCCAGCTGCGGGATCGCCGCCAGCGCCTCGGGCGGGACCTTCTTGTTCAGCTTCACATAGTTCTCGAACTGCTCGACCACCGCACGGCTTAGCGCCTCGGACTCCGGCGCCCCAGCGCCGTCCTCCTGCACATAGGCGATCTCGGCCTCGTAATAATCGCCCTGGCTGGTGAACTTGGTGATGGCGGCGCGCGCGCGGCCTTCCACCAGCACCTTCACAGTGCCGTCCGGCAGCTTCAGCAGCTGCAGGACCGTGGCCACCACGCCGACGTCATAGATGGCCGCGGGCGACGGATCGTCGTCGTCCTTGTCCTTCTGGGTGGCCAGCAGGATCTCCTTGTCGTCGTGGCGCATCGCCTCCTCCAGCGCGCGCACGGATTTCTCGCGGCCCACGAACAGCGGCACCGGCTGGTGCGGAAACACCACGATGTCCCGCAGCGGCAGAATGGGGAGAACCTTGATCTCGGACATGATGCTCAAACTCCTGGCCGACCGTCTTGGGTCCCGGACCGCGGGGCGCAGGCGAAGCGCCCCTTGAGGACGATGCGTCTGAGTCGGGCGGCACGTCCGCCTTGTGTAGGCGACCGGCTTCCTTTTGTGTGGACGGTTGCGATTCCGGTTCACAACCGGAGAGGTGTCGCAGCGACACTCAGCCCCACCGGAGGCGAACCGCGACCTGGGCCGCCATTCACGCTTCTAAATGGGGGGTGTCGCCACCTAACTCAAGCGGACTCACCCAGGGTGGGAAACGCGCTCGCGCCGCAGTGTGCGGGGAAACCGCCCCCTACCACTGATCGTCATCGCCGGGCTTGTCCCGGCGACCCAAGAACAGCAAGAGGAAAAGACAGATCGCGGGCGGCCCGCAGCGGGGACCATGGATGGCCGGGACAAGCCCGGCCATGACGTTCTCCAACCTTCTGGAGGCGTCCGCCCTTAAGCGGCACCGCCTTTGTCGCGCCGCTCGGCATAGATGATCAGCGGCTGCGCCCGGCCTTCGATCACCTCGGCGTTGACCACCACCTCTTCCACTCCGTCATAGGTCGGCAACTCGTACATTGTGTCGAGCAGCACGCCTTCGAGGATCGAGCGCAGGCCCCGCGCGCCGGTCTTGCGCAGGATGGCCTTGCGGGCCACCGCGTTCAGGGCGTCCTCGGTGAAGGTCAGGCCGACGTTCTCCATGTCGAACAGCCGCTGGTACTGCTTGACGAAGGCGTTCTTCGGCTCGGTGAGGATCTTCACCAGCGCCTTCTCGTCCAGATCATCCAGGGTCGCGATGACCGGCAGGCGGCCAACGAACTCCGGGATCAGGCCGAAGCGTAGCAGGTCGTCCGGCTCCACCTGGCGGAACACCTCGCCCGTGCGCCGCTCGTCAGGGTCGGAGACCTTGGCGCCGAAGCCGATGGACGTGCCCTGCCCGCGTGCCGAGATGATCTTTTCCAGGCCCGCGAAGGCCCCGCCGCAGATGAACAGGATGTTGGTGGTGTCGACCTGCAAGAATTCCTGCTGCGGATGCTTGCGCCCGCCCTGCGGCGGGACGGAGGCCACGGTGCCTTCCATGATCTTCAGCAGAGCCTGCTGCACCCCCTCGCCCGACACGTCGCGGGTGATCGAGGGGTTGTCCGACTTGCGGCTGATCTTGTCGACCTCGTCGATGTAGACGATGCCGCGCTGGGCCCGCTCGACGTTGTAATCGGCCGACTGCAGCAGCTTGAGGATGATGTTTTCGACGTCCTCGCCGACGTAGCCGGCTTCGGTGAGGGTGGTCGCATCTGCGACAGTGAACGGAACATCGATGATTCGCGCGAGCGTCTGCGCCAGCAGCGTCTTACCGGTGCCCGTGGGCCCGATCAGCAGGATGTTGGCCTTGCCCAGCTCGACGTCGTTGTTCTTCGTGGCGTGGTTCAGGCGCTTGTAATGGTTGTGCACCGCCACCGAGAGCACCTTCTTGGCGTGGTCCTGGCCGATCACATAGTCGTCGAGGACTTCCCGGATTTCCTTCGGGGTCGGTACGCCGTCCTTTGATTTAACAAAGGAAATCTTATGTTCTTCGCGAATGATATCCATGCACAGCTCAACGCACTCATCGCAGATGAACACGGTGGGGCCGGCGATGAGCTTGCGGACCTCATGCTGGCTCTTGCCGCAGAAGGAGCAATACAGGGTGCTCTTGGAATCTCCGCTGGCGGCCTTGGTCATGGTCGGTTCTCACTCTCTAGACGACACCGCCGAGATGGGCCTGCAGCGTCCCGGGACAGCATTGTCCCATCAATGCAGAATACGCGCCGCGGGTTGTCCAAGTCTTGACATTCCCCGATCCGGCTAAGGATCACAAGCCTTCGCTGAGCCTAACGACAATTGGCGGCGGCGTGGCCATACAAGGGTCACACCTGTGCAGAGATGGGAATCCGGCCGAAATGGCACAAGAGCAACCGCTATCCCGCCTCGCCGACGCCCCGGTCGTGGCCTTCGACTTCGACGGCACCCTGACCGTACGCGACAGCTACACGGCCTTCCTGAAGTGGCGCGCCGGGCCAGGGGCCTACAACCTGGGCATGCTGCGGCTAGTCCCGGCGGCGCTGGCCTATCTTTTCCACCGCGACCGGGGCCGCATCAAGGCCGCCCTCACGGCCGTGTTCCTCAAGGGCGTGGCGCGCGAACGGCTGGAGGCCGACGCCCGGGCCTTCGCCGAAGCCCATTCGCGGCAACTCCTGCGCCCCGACGCCGTCGCCGCCTGGAAGCGCTGGCGCAACGACCACGTCCGCCTGGTCATCGTCACCGCCTCGCCCGAGATCATCGTCGCTCCCTTCGCCCGCGGCCTGGGCGCCGACGCCCTCATCGGCACCAAGCTAGCCTTCGACGCCCGCGACCGCCTGGTCGGGACATTCGAGACTCCCAACTGCCGGGGGGTGGAGAAGATGTTCCGTCTCTTCGAGGTCTTCGGGCCAGACGTACGCCTGCGCGCCGCCTATGGCGACACCTCCGGCGACCGCGAGATGCTCGCCGCCGCCGAGGAAGCCGGCTACCGCGTGTTCACGGGCAAGCCCTAGATGATCCGCTGGGTATGCCTTGACACCACGACCGTCCCGGACGGCGGCGGCGAGCTGAAGCTCATGCAGCGCGGCCATGAGTTCTCCATCATGGCCGGCCCCATCGAGCTCATGAACAGCCGGCTCAGCGGTTCGGAACAGGCCCTGGCCACGCTCGCCGGCGACCGCATCCGTACCAGCGGCCGCGCCGTGCCGCATGTGCTGATCGGCGGTCTGGGGATGGGCTTCACCCTACGCGCCGCCCTGACCAACCTCCCCGCCCAGGCCCGGATCACCGTGGCCGAACTGGTTCCCGCCGTGGTCGCCTGGGCGCGGGGACCGCTGGCCAGCGTGTTCGCCGGCTGCCTCGACGATCCCCGCGTCGCCATCCACAAGGGCGACGTGGGCGAGCTGATCGCCGCCGGCCTCGCCGCCTATGACGCCATCCTACTGGACGTGGACAATGGCCCCGAGGGCCTCACCCGCGCGGCCAACGACCGTCTCTACGACGCCGCCGGCCTGGCCGCCGCGCGCCGGGCCCTGCGCCCTGGCGGTGTGCTGGCCGTCTGGTCCTCGGCCCCCGACACCGCCTTCACTGCCCGCCTGCGCCGCGCCGGCTACCTGGTCGAGGAGCTGCAGGTCCGCGCCGGCGGTGGTCGCCGTGGCGCCCGTCACCTGATCTGGATGGCCCAGACGTCTTGAGCGCTCAGTGCTTGCCGAAATTGGCCTTCAGCACTTCAGGGGGGGTCTCATAGGCGGCCATCAACAGCTGGGCCTGCACCTTCACCCCCTTCGGCGGCTTGCTGGATTTCGGCATCCGGCTCTCCGACAGCCACAGGGTAAGCAGCGCGTCGGCCGTGAAAAGCGTCCCCTCGTTGCGGAACGTCACCACGTCCAGGATCGACCGCTCCGCATTGGTTTGCGCCGCCAGCTGCAGGCCCCAGCCCTTGGCCGCCTCTACGAAGTCCACCTGGTCGATCCCGTCGGCAGAGATCAGCCACGCGGCCTTCGGCTGTCCCGGCCTGTCCACCCCCTGAGGGAAACCGGTCAGCAGGTGCTCCACCACCTGCACGCCCGCCGGCCTGGGCGGTGCGTTCATGAATCGCGCCTCGTCGGCGGCGAAGATCTTGTCTACTTCGGCGGTGAAGGTGCGCTTGCGCAGCTCGATGTCGATGGCGTTCTCCATCACCACGTCGAACCCCACGTCCTCAGGGATCGAGGCCACCAGGTGGTTGCGCCGGTACCATTCAAACGGGAAGTAGCGCGAGCCCAGGGGCGCGTGGTTGTTCTCATAATAGTCCTGGAAAGCCTCGCGGGTCGTGCCCGGCTTGCGACGTATCAGGTTGACGCGCTTCATCGGATCACACTCCCTGGACCGGATCTTCGTCCGGACTGTAGGACGTCGGTCACAACCATAACAAGACGCGGGGGGGATGGTCGGCATGCGTGAAGGAAAGGCCCTGACCGAGTGGCGGTCCTACTGGCCGCTGGTCCTGACTGGCCTGATGGGCACCACCACCACCGGCGCCCACGTCTACTCCCTGGGCGTGGTGATGAAGCCGCTGGCCGCCGAGTACGGCTGGTCGCGTGCCGAGATCGCCTTCGCCATCACCATCACCTCCGGCACGGCCATGTGCCTGCTGACCTTCGTAGGCATCCTGGTCGATCGCCTCGGTCCCCGGCGCGTGGCCCTGGCCGGGGTTCCGCTCACCGCCGCGATGATGACCCTGGTCGTCTTCGCCGGGCCCTCCATCTGGTCGTGGTTCGGGATCTGGTTCATCTATGGCCTGGCGGTGATGCTCATGCATCCGGTAGTCTATGGGCCGGCCATCGCCAGCGCCTTCAACGCCTCGCGCGGCATGGCGCTCGGGATCGGCCTGGCGGGCTCCGGCATCGCCTCCCTGGTCTATCCGTCGCTAACCCTGTGGCTGCTGATCACCTTCGGCCTAGGCGGTGTCTATCCGGGCCTGGCGCTGTTCACGCTGCTCACCATGGGCCCGCTGGTTCTGTTCGCCTTCAAGCCGCCTGCCGTCCACGCCGGCGCCAAGGCCTCCAGCACCATCCAGCCGGGCGAGCCGCCCGACTCCGCCCCAGCCTGGGGGATGACCCTGCGCGAGGCGATCCGCAACAGCCTGTTCTGGCGCATCGTGCTCACCATGGCGATCAGCGCCATGACCATGTCCGGGATCAACATCCACCTGGTCTCCCTGCTCACCGACGGCGGACGCTCCACCGCCTGGGCGGTCGGCATCGTCGCGGTGATCGGGCCAGCGGTGCTCGTAGGCCGTCTCCTGGGGGGCTACCTGCTCGACCGCGTCCACGCTCGCTGGATCGCCATGACCTTCCTGCTGTTGCCGGCGCTGGGCTGCATCCTGCTGGTGAGCTTCACCAACTCATTCCTGCTGTGCGCGGCCGCGGCGGCCTTCTTCGGCCTGTCCAAGGGCGTGGAGGGCGACCTCCTGCCCTACGCCCTGGCGCGCTATTTCGGCCTGCGCCACTTCGGCGCCCTCTACGGCCTGGCCATGGCGATCTTCTCCGGCGGCTACGCCACCGGCCCCCTGGCCGCCGGGATAATCTACGACCTCACCGGCTCATACCAGGGCGCCCTCATCGGCATCAGCGCAGCCCTTCTGGTCGCCGGCCTGGTGACCGTGACCTTCCCCCGCTATCCAGCGGAGAGGGCCGAGGCCCAGCCGGTCTGAGTCCTACTCGCTCTCGCGCTTTTCCCAGACATGGTCGACGAGGCCCCACTCCTTAGCCTCCTGGGCGGTCATGAAGTAATCGCGGTCCAGGGTGTTCTCCACCACCTCCACCGTCTGCCCGGTGTGCTTGGCGTAGATCTCGTTCAGCCGGCGCTTGGTCTTGATGATGTCCTCGGCGTGGCGCTCGATGTCCGAGGCCTTGCCGGAATAGCCGCCCGACGGCTGGTGGACCATGATCCGCGAGTTCGGCAGCGCGATCCGGCTGCCCTTCTCGCCCGCCATCAGCAGGAAAGAGCCCATGGACGCCGCCATGCCCAGGCACAGGGTGATCACCGGGCTCTTGATGTATTGCATGGTGTCGTAGATCGCGAGGCCCGATGTCACCACTCCGCCCGGGGAATTGATGTACATCTGGATCTCCTTCTTGGGATTCTCCGCCTCCAGGTGCAGCAGCTGGGCGCAGATCAGCGCAGCCATGCCATCCTCGACGGGGCCCGCCAGGAAGATGATCCGGTCCTTTAGCAGGCGCGAGAAGATGTCGTAGGCGCGCTCGCCCCGGCTGGTCTGTTCGACCACCATCGGGACAAGTCCAAGCGCGGTGGTCACGGGGTCACGCATATGGGGCGGTCCTTCCTAGGGAGATCGCAAGCCGCGCGGCGCGCGGGCGATCCGTCCCCCCCGATATCGCGTGCCGGGGGCCAAGGCGCAAGGTGATGCGGGAGAGCGCGGCTATTCGTCTTGTCGAGCGCCCTGACGCGCGGCCATTCTGCGGCCCAACAGTTGGAGTCCTGACCATGCGGGCGATATTCCTGGCGGCCCTGGCAGCCGCCCTTGCCACCGGCGCGCACGCCGCGCCCGCCCCGGTGAAGAAGGACGCCAGGGTCTGGGCCGCCGCCGAGCGCCTGCGCCCCGAGCAGCTGCGCCTGCTGGAGCAGGTGGTGAACATCGATTCCGGCACGGGCGACGTCGAGGGCGGCCGCAAGGTGGCCGACATCCTGGCCGGCGAGCTCGCCGCCCTGGGCATGGAGGTGGAGAGGGTCGCGGCCGAGGCGCCCGGCCTGCCCTACAACCTCGTGGCCCGCCTGCACGGGACGGGCAAGGGCCGCATCCTGATGATCGGCCACCTGGACACCGTCTTCGAGCCGGGCACGGTGGCGAAGCGTCCCTACCGAACCGACGGGGACAAGGCCTATGGCCCGGGTGTGGGCGACGAGAAGGGCGGCGTGGTCGGCGGCCTCTATGCGCTGAAGATCCTCAAGCAGCTCGGCTTCAGGGACTTCAAGACGATCACCTACCTCGTCGAGACCTCCGAGGAACGAGGCTCGCCTGGGACCCGCGCGCTCATCGCGGCCCTGCTCAACGAAGCCGACGTGGAACTGAACCTGGAGCCCGGCCAGGAGCCCGACGCCGTCACCGTCTGGCGCAAGGGCTCCACCACCTTCCACATCGAGGTGAAGGGCCGCCCGGCCCACGCCGGCGTCAGCCCTCAGGACGGCCGCAACGCCGCCGAGGAGCTGATCCACCAGATCGAGGGGCTGAAGGCCCTGCCGAAGAGCGGCGATGGTCTCACCGTCAACCTCACCCTGATGAAGGCCGGCGCCCGCCACAACATCATCCCCGAGGACGCCTCCGCGGGTTTCAGCGTCCGTTTCCGCGAGAAGGCGCAAGGCGAGCAGGTGGCCGCGCTCATGGCCGCCAACGCCGCAAAGCCGCTGATCCCCGACACCCAGGTCTCGGTGCGTCAGGAGAGCTCCTACCCGCCCTTGCCGGTCAATCCCTCAACCGAGGCCCTGGCGGCCCGCGCCCAAGCGATCTACGCCGGCCTAGGCCTGACGCTCACCACCGGCGGCAGCGGCGGCGCATCCGAATCGGCCCTGGCGGCGGAGGCGGGCGTGCCGGCCCTCGACGGCCTGGGCCCGGCCGGCGGCGAGTATCACTCGGAGCGGGAGTACATCCGCCTGCCCACCGTCTCGCCCCGGACCTACCTGCTCACGAAGCTGATCATGGAGCTGGGCGCTAAGGCCCCGCCGCGTATGGCGCCGCGCTGACTCCGTTCACGGACCATCGGTAGCAAAGACTGGGAACCTTCGCCGTGGATTCGCGCTCAAGCTTGAGCGCGATGAAGGAGCCCAGGGTCCAGTACGCGGTGACGATGAAGGACGGAGACTGGACCGTCTTCTGCGACGGCGATTTCCGCACCACGGGCATGTGCCGCTCCGCCGCCATCGAGGAGGCCAAGGCCCTGGCGTTCGACGCCGGGGAACGCGGCGAGAACCTCGAACTCCTGATCCAGGGCTACTATGGCGACATGTCCCGCCGCCTCACGGGCGAACAGAAAGAGGGATAGTCTCCGCACGAAGGCGCCGGCCTGGGCCGACGCGCAAAGAAAAAGCCCCGGACCTGCATCCAGGGCTCTTATCTTGGCATGATCCGCCTATCAGTCCTCGCCGTAGCTCTCAACGACCGGACCGGAGTCCTTGCCCTTTTCGGCCGGATCGCGATCGACGAACTCTATCACCGCCATGGCGGCGTTATCGCCGTGGCGGAAGCCGGCCTTGAGCACGCGGATGTAACCGCCGTTGCGGTCGGCATAGCGGGGAGCAAGCACGGCGAACAGCTTGCCGACCTGGGCCACGTCACGGACCTGGCTGATCGCCTGGCGCCGCGCATGCAGGTCGCCGCGCTTGCCGAGCGACACCAGCTTCTCGACGATCGGCCGCAGTTCCTTGGCCTTGGGCAGGGTGGTTACGATCTGCTCGTGCTTGATCAGGCTGGCCGCCATATTGGCGAACATGGCCGTGCGGTGGGCGGTCGTCCGACCGAGTTTGCGATGTGCTGAACCGTGACGCATTTCATATCTCCCGAGCCGCTGGGCCCAATGGACGCCCCCGGTGTCTGGGAAAGCGTCCGCCTAACCAATCCCAGCCTGCTTCCGCCTGGGTCAACACGAAGCGCCGGGCCCCTCCACCGCTGTTGCGGCTTCACCGGGACCAACCGCCCTCCTTCAGACGAAAAGGGGCGGCCGAAGTCAGCGCAATCCTTCAGTCCGAAATCCGCACGCGGATTTCGGGTAGCTTCCTACATCTGGTCTTCGAACTTCTTCGCCAGATCCTCGATGTTCTCCGGCGGCCAGTTGGGCACGTCCATGCCCAGGTGCAGACCCATGCCGGCGAGCACTTCCT
>CANJKG010000045.1 GCA_947474775.1 Caulobacteraceae bacterium
CCCACGGCGTCATCGACGGCACGTTCAACGTCGTGCGCGAGATGGGCTTGCGCCGGATCGCCGACGGGGCGGGCGGCGCCATCGTCAACACCGGCACGCCGTATGTGGACACCGGCGGCGCGGGCCGCGCCGACATCACCGCCGCCAAGGCCGCGGTGATGAACCTCACCAAGTCGCTGGCGGTGGAGTGGGCGCCCTACGATATCCGGGTTAACGGCATCGCGGCGGGCTATGTGGCCGGCGCCGAGGCCGGGCCTGTGGCGGAGGAGGATCTGGCGCCCACCGTGCCGGCCGGGCGGCTCTGCCAGCCGCACGAGATCGCCTGGTGCGTGGTCTACATGTGCTCGCCCTTCGCGGCCTATCTGACCGGCGCCACCATGGTGGTCGACGGGGCGAGCTGGCAGCGGCCGGGCCGCACGCCGCCTCGCTTCGAGCCGATCCGCGACCGGTACGGGAAGGCGCTCGGCAAGCCGTAGGGCTGGGCCTTCGGCCACGTGCGGTTCTCGCTGCTGGCGGTGAGCGGCCAGGTGGAGCGGATTCACGTGGGATCGCCTCACCGGCTCGCCGGCCGGCGGGACGGCGCTCGCCGCCGCCGAGGGCGTGATCGTCCTCGGCTGAAATCAGTCCTTCGGCGGCCCAAGCGGCCGGGCCGAACGTGTCCGGCCGTAGAGGTGCCTGGAGGCATGGTCGGCCACCTGCAGGGTCGCCGCGCCCAGGGCCTCGATCTCCACCGGGCTGTGCTGGCCGGCGAACATGGTCTGGGTGACGCAGAACCGCACCCGGTCGTGGTCGTCCATCACCGGGGCGGCGATGGAGGAGAAGAACTGGTTGAACTGGTTCTCGTCCAGGCCCCAGCCGCGCACGGCCGCCGCGTCCACCTGGGCCAGGTATTCCTCCACCGAGGGCGCGCGATACCAGCGCACCTGCCGGAAGCGCGACAGCATCTCCGCCTGCGGCAGCACCCGATGGGCGGCCAGCACCCGGCCCATGGCGCCGCAATAGAGCGGCAGGCGCTGGCCGATGGTCATGTGGATCCGCGCGAGCGCCAGGCTTTCGGCCATCCCCACCATCACCCACCGCTCGCTGCGGGTCATCCGCCACAGGGTGGTGGTGACGGAGAAGGTGTCGGCCACCCGCTGCATGTCCGGGCGCAGATAGGGGAAGGCGCCGTTCTCGTCGATGACGCTGCGGGCCAGGTCCAGGGGCGCCACGCCCAGGGTATAGGCCTTGGTGTCGTCGTCCCGCTCCAGGAAGCCCTCGGCCGTAAGGGTGCGGAGGATGTTGAAGCAGCTGGACGGGTTGATCTTCAGCGCGCGGGCGATCGCGATGACGCCCATGGGCTCGCGGGTGCGGGCGATGTAGCGCAGGATCGACAGCGCCTGCACCACCGAGCTCACGCGGCCGGAGGTGTCGGGCTCGCCGTCGGGGCCGGTCCGGGTGCGTCGGGGCTTAGGCTTTTCGGACATGGTCGGCCCCCTGGCTGGGGAGGGCGCTAGAGGCGTCCCGGGGGGATGTCAACGGATCGCGCCGCCCGGAGGCGCGGCCCCCAAGGGCCATTCATCAGTCAGAATTGAAATTCTAAACGAGTTGACGCGGGCGCCGGTGGGGGTAGGGTCGTCGCAAGCTCCCCCAGCGGGGCGAACAGACCCGACAGAGGAAACGCCATGAGCGCCAGCCGCGGACGCGAAACCGAATCTCGCCATTCTCCCGCAGCCCGGTTGCGAGGCATGGTCGCGTCCCTGGCCGGCGCGGCCCTCTGCGCGGCGGCCACCTGGGCCCTGGCGGCCCCTCCGATACCGCCGCCGCCCCCGGTCCATGTGGCGGTCCCGCCGCCGGGCAAGGGCGCCCCGGACCAGGCCGAAAAGCGCCTGCCCGCCGGCTATATCGAGGAGGAGTTCATCGTCTCCGGGACCGGCCGCCTGTTCGCCTATGACGCGGAGGGCGAGGCCGCGGTGAAGGCCTCCGGCGTCCCGTGGGCGACACGGGTGCTGGTCCGCCGGCCGGCCGACCCGGCGAAATTCAGCGGCTGGGTGCTCGTGGAGCCCATGCACCCCGAGCTGGGGCGCCCCTTCGCCTGGCGCAACGCCGGCGACTACCTCGGCCGCAAGGGCGACGCCTGGGTGGGGATCACCACCACCCGCAACCTGATCCTCTACGGCGACGGCGACCCGATCTCGCGGCTGCAGCGCAGCGACCCCCAGCGCTACGCCTGGTTGGGCTTCGGGCCTTCCGGCAACGAGGGCGGCCTGAACTGGGACGTGATCGCCGCGGTCGGCCAGGCAGTGAAGGCCGGCAAGCTCACCGGCCCGCTGGCCGTCAAGAAGACCCTGGTGGGCGGCTGGTCCGGCTCCGGCGCGCTCACCATCTTCTTCACCAACACCTTCCACATGCGCGAGCGGATGGCCGACGGCGGCCCGATCTTCGACGCCGTGCTGATCGGCGAGCCCGGCTGGTACCCGCCGATCAACGCCGACAGCGGCAGCCTGATCGCCTATGACGCCCGCCAGCGGCCGGCGATGCTCGACGTGCCGACGATCAGCGTGAACTCATCCGCCCCGATCGAGTTCGGCATGCCGTTCAGGCCCCGCGCCGACAGCGACGATGCGAGGAACCGTTTCCGGGCCTATGAGGTGGCCGGCGCCGACCACCGCGGGACCCGCGACCCGACCTTCACCAATCCCAAGACCGACTGCGGCGCCCCGGCCAGCGACTTCCCGCTGCACTACTACTACAGCCTCGCCGTCGACCACCTGAAGCGCTGGTCGGACGAGGGCAAGGCCCCGCCGCCGTCGCAGCCCATCGCCATCGACCGCTACGGCTATGTGGTCACCGACGCCAGCGGCAATCCGGTGGGCGGCGTCCGCTCGCCCTATCTCGACGTGCCGGTGGCCCGCTACTACCAGACACATGCCGCCAGGCTGATCGAATGCCGCGGCGGCGGACGGATGGACCTGTTCGGCCCGGCAGAGCTCAGGAAGCGCTACCGCAGCCACGCCGGCTACGTCGCCCGCGTGAAGGCCCGCGCCGACGAACTGGTCCGCGCCGGCTGGCTGATGCCCGAAGACGCCGCCGAGACCGTGGCCAAGGCCCAGGCCTTCAAGGGCTTCGAGGGCAGGTAGGCGCGCGCCTTGGCGTCCGTCAGGCGGCCGGCTGCGGCGTGTAGAACGGGGCCGGCAGCAGCAGCTGGTTCTCCTGCTTGATGACCAGGCCCCCGATCTCCTTGACGTAGGCCAGCCACTCGGGGTTGGACCACAAAGCCTTGCGACGCGTCGCGCGGTCCTCGAAGCTGTCGTAGCCCCAGAGGTGGATGATCTGGTTCAGCTCGCCGACCTCGGTCTGGTAGAAGCCCAGCAGCTGGCCGAGTATCCGCTTCTGGGCGGCGAGCCCCTTCTCCTCGTAGAGCCGCAGGTACTTGGGCGTGGCGCCCAGGGCCAGGGTGTAGGTGCGCATCTCGACGATCATCAGGCCCTCCTGAGCAGCGGCGCCATCAGGTCCGCGACGTTCGCCTTGTTCTCCAGGTCGTGCACGGTGGCCACCAGGGCGTTCGCCGCGTCGGGATCGAGCAGGCCGCGCACCACGCTGTGGAACTTGTCCTCGATGTCCTGCCGCGTGGGCGGGTTCTCCGGGTGGCCGCGCGGGGCGCCTTGGAACTCATGGTCCGAGCGGCCGTCCTTGAGGCGGACCGTGACGTCGGCGAACAGCGGGCAGGCGCCGGCGGGCATGGGCATGGCGAACGGCCGGACCTTCCGGGACACGGCCAGGATGGCGGGATCGTCCCAGCGCGCCTTGCTCATGTAGTCGTCCATCTCGCTGGCCCCGGTGGTCAGGCGAAGGCCGAGGCTGAAGCCCAGGCTGAACTGGGCGCTGATCGCATCGACGGGGTGGACGATCGCCGCCCCGTGGAGCAGCCCCCAATCGATCAGCCCGACCTCGATGGTCTCGATATCGTCCGGTTCGAACGGCGTCCTGGCCTGGATGGCGCGCAGCGCATCCAGGGCCGCGTGCAGGGTGCCCGCGGCGGGATACAGCTTGAACATGGTCCGCAGCATGTGGAACTCACCGTCCCAGAAATCCTTGGCGATCGGCGGCGCGCCGGCGCTGAATAGGGTGGTGATGCCGCGCGGCCCCTCCAGGATCGTCAGCGGGCCGGTCAGGCCGGCCTGGGCCAGCAGCGCCGCGACGACGCCTGAACGGGCGGCCAGTCCGGCGTGGAAGCGCTTCACCTCGCCGCCGCTCTGGTCGTACTCGGTCGTGCCCGAGGCGTCGCTGGCCGATACCGCCAGGGCGTTGGCGATCTGGATCGCCGGCATGCCCAGCGCCTTGCCAATGGCCGCGGCCGCGCCGAACGGCCCAGCGACCTTGGTGCCATGCCAGCCCAACTTGACCATCTGCCCGTGGATCGGGCCGGTGACGATGGACATGGTCTGGTAGCCGGCCACCATGGCGGTGAGGAAATCCGCGCCGCTCAGGCCGTCGCGCTCGGCGAAGGCCAGCAGGGACGGGATCACGCAGACGCCGGGATGGCCGCAGTCGATGTGGCTGTCGTCGTATTCGCAGCTATGGCCAAAGGTGGCGTTGGCGAAGGCGGCGTAGGGCAGGGTGGTGCGGACGTCCGTGCCCGCCACCGAACACTCCGGCCGCGCGCCGAGCGCGTCCAGCAGGGCGAAGACCGGCTTCACCTGCGGCAGGGTCGAGCCCTTCAGCGCCAGGCCCAGGAAGTCGATGATGCACAGCTTGGCCATGTCGATCGTGGCCGGTGGCAGATCCTCGTACCTGAGGTTCGCGATCCACTCCGCGTGCTTGCCCACCAGCGTCGCCGACAATTCGCCGCCCGCCGTCCTGTCTGCTGCCGCCACGTTCGTTCCTCCCAGGTGTCGGGCGCATTCTAGCCGGATCGCTTCGCGCCGGACCATCGGGTTTGAAACCCGGGTCCGAACGTCGAGTCCGGATATGGATAGTCAGGCCGGCTTGGCGGGGGCGGAGGCGGACCAGACGCTGTCGCTCAGAACCGGGCGGTCAGCTGGAGGCGGCTGTAGGTGACGTTGTGCCCGCCGGCGCGGTCGATGCCGCGTCCAGCTATGCCTCTGACCAAGGCGCCATAGAACTCCACCCGGCGGTGCAGGGGGATACGGCCGCTGGCCTGCAGCAGCCATGCGGTCGGGCGACCGGTGTCCAGGGTGGCGGTCAGCGGCCGGGCGGCCTGGTAGATCGCGTCGCCGTCGGAATAGCGGGCGAGGGCATAGGCCATGGCCCCGATCCGGGCGCGGCCGACCCGCACCGAGCCCTCCGCCGAGGCGGTGACGTAGTTGGTCTGGTAGATCAGCGGCGCGTCGGAGAAGCCGTAGTTGCTGGGATAGACCGGGTCGAAGGTCTGGATGCGGCCGTCGCCGCGCCGGCGGTCGCCGCTGGCGAAGGCCACCCCCGTGGCGAGCCGCAGGGCCCGCGCGCCGGGCCAGTTGAATCCCACCCCGGCCATGCCGCCCGACGCCCGCACGGGCTGGCCGCCGGCCTCGCCCCACTGATAGGCGCCCTGGGCATAGGCGTCCCAGGTTTCAGCGGCGCGGGACCAGCGCGCGCCCAACGTGCGCCGCCGCTCATGGCCGTCATAGCCGACGTAATGCGCCTCCGGCCGGTCCCGGTCGAACAGGAACAGGGTGGTAAGGCCGGCCTTGCCTTGCGGCAGGTCCAGCGACAGGCCGTGGAACGACTCGCGGTCTATGGGCCGGTCGTCGAGCACGCCGGGCGCGCCTTCCATCGGGCGCAGGTCGAAGGCAGTGAGCCGGGCCCCGGCGGCGCGGGCCTCCACCAGCACGCCCTGGAAGGCGCGCCGGACCACCACCCCGTCGCGGGTGGAGATCAGGCGATTGCCGGAAAGGCTGATCTCCTGGCGGCCGAGGCGCAGGGTGAGGTCCACAGGACCCAAGCGGACGGACGCGTCGATGAAAAGCTGCTGGATGTCCAGCGCGTCGCGGTCCTGGGCGCGCGGGCCGGGCTCGCGGCCATCCTCGCCTACGCTGATCAGCTGGCCGAACAGCCGCCAGCCGTCGCCGTGGCGCAGGTCGGCGTTGGCCAGCAGGCGGCGGCCCACCTGGGCGTAGCGCCGCTCGGCCTCCAGGCCGAAGGAGGAGTCGCTGAAGGTCTCGGTCTGGATCCGCAGCTCGCCGCCCACGGTCAGCCAGGCCTGGCCGCCCCCGCCCATGGGCACGTAGCGCAGCCGGTCGAGGCCGGTGAGCTCGCGGTCCGACCAGTCCGAGCAGTCGTCCTGCCAGCGGATCGGATGCGGCCGGCAGCCCAGCTCGTCGGCGTGCGCGGCCGGGCCCAGCAGCGCCGCCGCGAGCAGGCCCAGACCACCGACGCGGCTCATGACGGCGTCACGCAACACGAGGCTCCCCGCCGGCGTCGAGAGCCTACCCCTCCCGCCGATACATGCCATAGTCGAGGTAAGGATGCGGGGGAACGCTCATGTCACGGCTCGACCGTTGCCTGAACATCTATGACCTGCGCGACGCCGCCCGGCGCCGCATGCCCAGGGGCCTGTTCGAATTCATCGACCGGGGCAGCGAGGACGATATCGCCGGCGCCAACAACCGGGCCGCCTTCGAACGGATCAAGCTGCGCCATCGCGCCCTGACCGACGTGTCCAGGCGGACGACCGCGACCAGCCTGTTCGGCAAGCCGGCCTCCATGCCCATGGCGATCGGCCCCACCGGAATCGCCGGCCTGTGCTGGCACGAGGGCGAGGTGGCCCTGGCCAAGGCCGCCGCCCAGGCGAAGATCCCGTTCACCCTGGCCACCGGCTCGCTCACCTCACTGGAGCGGGTGGCCGAACAGGCTGGCGGGACCCTGTGGTTCCAGCTGTACAACTGGAACCCGCTGGAGCTGTCCTTCGAGCTCACCGACCGCGCCCAGCGCGCCGGCTACGAGACCCTGGTGGTCACGGTCGACACCGTCGTGGTCGGCAACCGAGAGTTCAACACCCACAACGGCTTCGCACCCCCCTTCAATCCCACCTGGCGCTTCAAGCTCGACATGCTGCGCCATCCGGGCTGGTGCATGGACGTGCTGGCGAAATACCTCACCACCACGGGCATCCCCCGCAACGAGAACTATCCGGCCGACTACGACCGGATGAAGAAGACCGATCCGGCGGCGGCCGCCGCCATGACCCGGCACGACGCCTTCACCTGGGACGACCTGAAGCGGCTGCGCGACCGGTGGCCCGGGCCGTTCGTCATCAAGGGCCTGAACCGGGCGGACGATGCGGTGAAGGCGCTGCAGTCCGGCGTGGACGGGATCGTGGTCTCCAACCACGGCGGCCGCAACATGGACAGCGCCGTGGCGCCCATCGACGTCCTGCCGGAGATCGTCGATGCGGTCGGCGGGCGCATGACCGTGCTGCTGGATTCCGGCGTCCGGCGCGGCTCGGACATCGCCAAGGCCCTGGCTCTGGGCGCGGACGGCGTGCTGTCGGGCCGCGCCACGCTCTACGGGGTCACGGTGGGAGGCCAGGCGGGCGCATTCAAGGCGATCAACCTGCTGCGGGGCGAGCTTGACAAGACCATGGCGCTGACGGGCTGCAGTACGGTGGGCGGGATCACCCGCGACATCCTCTTCGAGGACCGCCCGGCCCGCGGCCTGCCCGCCATGGTGATGCAGCAGGCGTGACGGCGCCCGATCGAGCCGTGTAGGCTGAGCCGCAAACAAGGGAGCGGGACCATGCTGGCCGATAAACCGGATTTCACCAGGCTCGACGGCGGCATGCGGCCGGAGGACGACTTCGCCCTCGATCACCAGCCCTCGCCCGGCTACGGCGAGAATCAGGCCTTCTGGTTCTTCGACGAGAACAACAAGGTCAGCAGCTACAACCACCTGGACGTGATCCAGGACGCCTTTCCGCTGCGGACGGAGCGCCACTGGCTGGCGCTGGACGATGGCCGGATCCTCTACAACTACGTGGACGGCTGGCGGTCCACCCCCAGGAAGCCGGCGGGCGCGAACCTGGTCTACGAGTGCGTGGAGCCGTTCAAGAGCTGGACGGTGGACTTCCTGGGCACCATGCGGGTCTCCGACGCCGACGAGCTCTCGCGGGGCCGTCCGGTGGAAGGACCCCGGGCGGTGGTGGAGTTCCACATCGACGCCGAGATGGCCACGCCGCCCTGGCCGCTGGGCCGCCTCGACGAACAGTCCGGGCAGGACATGGCCGGCGCCTCGGGCCGCTTCATCGGTGGCGAGCGCTACGAGCAGCTCTATCGGATGAAGGGCCACATCCGGATCGACAGGGAGGAGTTCGACATCTCCGGGACCGGCATGCGCACCCACCGGCGCGGGACCCGCGAGATGGAGGAATGGCACGGCCACAGCTGGCAGACGGCGCTGTTCCCCAGCGGCCGGGCGTTCGGCCTGATGCGCTTCCCGAGCAAGGAAGGCCCCGAGGGCCGCGCCGTCGATGGCCTGCGCTTCAACGAGGGCTTCGTGGTCCAGGACGGGCGGATGTACCCGGCCGAGGTGCTGGAATCCACCTGGCTCGACACCTACACGCCCACCGGGGAGCGCTCGCAGATCCGCATGCGATCCGAGCTCGGCGAGCATGTGATCCAGGTGGAGGTCGCCGCCAGCGTCTGGCGCGCCATCTTCACCGACGCCCGCCATGGCAAGTACCTGCGCCGCTTCGGGACCTGGGGTCCCGGAACCTTCGTGATGAACCAGGGCGCGGCCCACTATACGTGGGACGGCGAGAGCGCCTACGGCCAGATCGAACGCTCCACCCTGTTCGAGAAGGTGATGCGCTAGGAGCAGGATCGGTTCGGATGGAATCATCTGAGCCGTGAATCCTGCTCCAGATCAAAAGTGCAGAGCCTGATTCACGGGTCGATTCGAACCGATCAGGCTCTAAGCAAGGCTCAGGCGGAGGACCGAGCCAGGTCGCCGCCGGGGCGCTCGCGCTTGCGCAGGTTGAGCGCGGACAGGATGTAGTGCGTGGCGGCCCACAGCTTCGGGATCATCAGGATCAGCAGGGCCGACTGCAGCGAGGCCTGCGAGCCCATGCTGGCCATGTGGTCGCTCAGCATGCCGGTGATGATCGGGCCCATGGCCAGCCCCAGGCCGCCCACGAACAGCAGGTAGAAGGCGATCGCCGTGGCGTGGGTGTTGGGCTTCATCAGCGAGTGGAAGGTGGCGTAGGTCGGCCCGTTGTTGAGCGCCCCCAGCAGCATGGAGACGAACAGCAGGACCAGGAACGCCGGATAGCTGTCCATCAGCAGGGCGAGAACGATCAGCGGCATGGCCAGGGCCTCGCCGGCGCCGACGAACGCCACCGCCTTCCACTGGCCCTTGCGGCGTAGCCAGTCGCCGCCGACGCCGCCCAGCAGCACGCCGATCAGGCCGGCCATCCCCAAGGTCATGCCGTAGGTGAGCCCGATCTGCGTCGTGCCCATGTGGAACGTGCGGATGACGTGGGAGGGCAGGAACGCCTGCAGGCCGCTGTTGGTGATGCTGGCCAGGGCCGACGCCACCAGCAGGTGCACCAGGGTCGGCTGGCGCATGATCTGCAGGACCACGCTGGCGATGCCAGGGGTGGCTTCCTTCCGCGACCTCGCGGCGTGATCCACGCGCTGCGGCTCTCGCAGGGTGAGCGCGATCAGCAGGGTGACCAGGATGCCCGGCGCCCCCAGCAGGAACATGACCATGCGCCAGTCCGCCATCTCGTTGATCCAGCCACCGAAGGTGAGGCCCGAGATGATGCCGACCTGCGCGCCCATGAAGTAGATCGCGATGGCGCGGGCCCTATAGCGGTGGGCGAAGAGGTCGCCGATGATCGAATTGGCGGCCGGTGTCAGCACCGCTTCGCCGACCGCGACGCCCATGCGCGCGGCGCCCAGCTGCCAGAAGTTCTGGGCCAGTCCGCCCGCGGCGGTCAGGCTGCTCCAGACCACGACGGCGGCGGCGATGATCCGCTTGCGCGATCCCCGGTCGGCCAGCGCGCCCAGAGGCACGGCCATGGTGGAATAGACGATGGCGAACATCGCCCCCGTCACCAGGCCCAGCTGAGTGTCGCTGAGCTGGAGGTCCTGCTTGATTGAGTCCGCCAGGATGAACGGCAGCTTGCGGTCCACGAAGCTCAGCACGTGGGTGAGGGTCAGCACGCCCAGCGAATACCAGGCCACCATGGTGGGCGCGGTTTCCAGGGCGAGCCCCCGGCCGTGATCGGATGTGAGCTGCTCAGATGGGGGCTTCGCCACGTTCGCCTCCAGGCGCCGGTTCGGCGACGCGGTCGTGACGACGCAGGCACCAGGCGGACAACATGTAATGGGCCGAGGCCCACAGCTTCGGGATGGCCAGGATCAGCAGGGCGGTCTGCAGCGAGGCCTGGGCGCCCATGCTGGACATGGCGTCGCTCATCATGCCGGTGACCAGCGGCCCCATCGCCAGGCCCATGCCGCTGACGCAGAACAGGAAGATGGCGGTGGCCCGGGCATGCGTGCTGGACCGCATCAGCGACTGCAGGGTGGCGTAGGTGGGCCCGGTGCTGAACGAGCCACCGGTGTGCGAAAGGAACACCAGCACCAGGAACAGCGGATAGCTGGGCGCGAGCACCGCGAGCGCGATGCAGGGCACGCCGATGGCCTCGCCGATGCCCACGAAGCCCAGGGCCTTCCACGGGGATTTCCTGCGCAGCCAGTCGCCTACGACGCCGCCCAGCAGGACGCCGGTGAAGCCGGCCAGGCCCATCGCCAGGCCATAGGTCAGGCCGATGCTCGCCGTGCCCATGTGGAAGGTCCGCACCACGTGCGAAGGCAGGAACGCCTGCAGGCCGCCGCTCGCCGCGCTGGCCAGGGTGGAGGCGATCACCAGGTGGATCAGGGTCGGCTGGCGCGCCATCATCCAGATCACCTGCAGCACCGGCGGCGACGGCTCCGCCGCCGCCTTCTTCTGACGCTCGATGCGCGTAGGCTCTTTCAGGGTGAAGACGATCAGCAGGGTCAGCAGGATCCCCGGCACGCCCAGCAGCAACATGGCCACCCGCCAGTCCGCCATCTCGTTGATCCAGCCGCCCACCGCCAGGCCGATCAGAATGCCCAGCTGCCCGCCGAGGAAGTAGATGGCGATGGCGCGGGCCCGATAGCGGTTGGCGAACAGGTCGGCGATCATCGAATGGCCCGACGGGGTCAGCACCGACTCGCCCACCGCCACGCCCATGCGGGTCGAGGCCAGCTGCCAGAAGTTCTGGGCCAGCCCGCCCGCGGCGGTGAGCGCGCTCCAGGCGAAGACGGCGGCGGCGATCAGGCGCTTGCGCGACGTGCGGTCGGCTAGGGTCGCGATGGGGACGGCCACGGTGGCGTAGACGATGGCGAACATGGCGCCTGTCACCAGGCCCAGCTGGGTGTCGCTGAGGTTGAGGTCGCGCTTGATGGAATCCGCCAGGATGAACGGCAGCTTCCGGTCCACCAGGCTCACGGTGTAGGCGATGGTCAGGACGCCCAGGGTGTACCAGGCGAGCCTGGTCGGCGGGGCCTCGTCGCCGCCGGCCCGCTCGTCAGCCGGGGCGCCTCCCAGGGGCGCCGTCATGCGGCCTGGCGCGCGCTCACGGCGCACCGTTCGCTGACGTCTGAGCGCAGGTCAAACAACGGGCCGTTTCCCCCCGGCCGCCGTGCGACCCTCGTTGGAGGGACTGTGTCCGCGTCCCCGGGTGACAGCAAGACCTAACCATCAGGCGGTCAGGGGAAAATGCCGCGATTGCTGACCCTTACTCGGTAAACGAACGCCACCGATCGCGCACGTCGGGGCTCTTCGAAGCGGATCGGCCGCTCGCGCTAGGCGGGCTGGGCGGCGAGCGCCCGGGCTGCCGGCGGATCAGGCAGCACCGTGTAGGTGTCGGCGCCGGAGCGGAGGACCTGGCCGGGAAGGACGCCGGTGACCTGACCGTCGCGGACGATCTCGCGGCCGTTGACGAAGACATGCTCCACGCCGTGCGCCACGGAGGTCAGCCGCCAGGCGCCGCCGGGCAGGTCGTCCCTGCGCTCCACCGGACCGGCGGCGACCCTCTTGGGGTCGATCACCGCGATATCGGCCCTCCAGCCCTCGCGGATCTCGCCGCGCTCCTTGAGGCCGAAGTGGCGGGCCGGGGCCTGGGTCATCATCTGCACGGCGCGCTCGACCGTGACCAGCTTGCGCCCGTTGAGGCAGTCGTCGAGGAAGCGGCTCGGATAGGAGGCGCCGCACATCCGGTCCAGGTGGGCCCCGGCGTCCGAGCCGCCCAGCATGATGTGCTCGTCTTCCCATAGCTCCTTGCGCAGGCCCCAGCACTCGTCGCTGTCGTCGCGGCTGTTGGCCCAGAAGGCGGTGCGCAGGTCGTCGGCGATGGCGATGTCGAACACGCAGTCGCTGGGGCTCTTGCCGCGTTCCTTGGCGATCTCGCCCACGTTGCGGCCGGCCAGGCCCTCGTTCTCCGGGGCGAAGGTGGCGGCGATCGTATAGCGCTCGAACTTGATCACGTTGAGGCGGGGTCCCGCCTCGGCGTGGCTGGCGCTCTCCATCATCTGGGCGCGGATCTTGGGGTCCTTCAGGGCCGCGATGCGCTCAGGCACCGGCAGGCGAAGAATCTCGCCCCAGCCTGGCAGAACGTGCAGCACGCAGTGGGTCAGGAAGCTGACGGTGTTCTGCACGTTCACCGGCATGGTCAGGGCCACCACCTTGGCGCCCTTCGCGGCCGCGCGCTTGGAGGCGTTGTTCTGATGCTGGTAGGCGGCCTTGTTCTCGGCGGTGACGTGCAGGATGTTCCAGTTCAGCGGACGCTGGGCCTGGCCGGACATCTGGCTCATCAGCTCGATCTCGTCCTCGCTGAACTTGCCGGCGCAGCCGTCGGTGATGAACTCCAGCGTGGTGCCCGGATGGTCGCCCACCGCGCGGCAGAGCGGCACCACCTCATCGTTCCAGTCGGCGAACCGCGAGGGCACCGGGCGGCCGTCCCCGTCGATGTGGGTGTAGGCCAGCGAGGTGGAGAAACCCAGGCCGCCGGCGTCGATGCATTCGTGCAGCAGATCGACCATGGCGTCCACCTGGGCCGGGGTGGCCGTCTTGTCGGAGTCCTCGCCCATGACGGTGCGCCTGAGCGCGCAATGGCCGACCATGAAGGCGACATTGACCCCCAGGCGGTCCGTGAACTTGTCCAGGAACTCGCCGTAGGTCCGCCAGTCCCAGGGGATTCCGACCTCCAGGGCCTCGATGGGCATGCCCTCGACCTGGGCCATCATGCGGCGCAGGAAGTCGGCGTCGCGCGCCTCCATCGGGGCCAGGGTGAAGCCGCAGTTGCCGGCGACGACGCTGGTCACGCCGTGCAGGCTGGAGGGCGTCGCATAGGGGTCCCAGAACAGCTGGGCGTCGTAATGGGTGTGGGCGTCCACGAACCCTGGCGTCACCAGCTTGCCGGTGGCGTCGATGGTCTCGCGCGCTGGCTCGGTGACTTGGCCCACGGCGACGATGCGGCCGTGTCTGATCCCGACGTCAGCGGGGCGGGGCGCGGCCCCCGTGCCGTCGATGACCGTGCCGCCCTTGATGACCGCGTCCAGCATGCCAGGCTCCTCCAACCAGAAAGCGTATTCTCGGGCGTCTTCCTGGCGAGGCCCCTCGCCGCGAACCCAGAGCGCCACGATCAAACATGCGGGCCGGCCTCCGCAATGGTCACAGTCCCTTTTGCGCCGATTGGCGGAGAAATTCCCTGAACCCGGATTTTGCGAACGGGGATTCTGGTGACACTATTCCCGGACGGACCCGACAGACGGTCCTGGGGGATGGTATGGTCGTGCAGCATCCGATCGGATCGAGCCAGGCGGAAGCCAGGACGCCGCCCATACCCGCCGACCTGTTCCTGTGTTTCGCCGCCGCCGCCCGCAACCTCTCCTTCACCTCGGCCGCGCGCCAGCTGGGGATCGACCAGTCCTCGGTCTCCCACAAGATCCGCGAGCTTGAGAGGAGGCTGTCCTGCGTGCTGTTCGTCCGCTCGACGCGGATCATCGAGCTCACCAAGGCAGGTCGGGCGCTGCTGGGCTCCGCCGAGCGGCTGACGCAGGCGCTGGACGACGCCCGCAGGTCCGCCTGCGAGATCAACGACCATCTCCCGCAGAGCCTGGAGATCGGGGCGCTGCCCTACAGCTTCTGGAGTCCCCACCGGGTGGACCTGGTCGACCGCTTCATCGCCGCCCATCCGCAGACTGACGTGCATGTCCACAACGGGCCTTCGGCGCTGCTGCTTCAGTGGCTGCGCGGCGGCCAGATCGACCTGGCGTTCGTGGGCTTGCCGCTCGATGTGACCGGCCTCGACATCCTGCGGCTGAGCGTGGAGCGATTCTGCCTGCTGGCGCCGCGCGGGCACCCGCTGGAGGCCAAGGCGTCGATCGCATTCGAGGACGTCGCCGGCCATCGTATCGCGATGTACAGCGAGCATCATACGCCGCGCGGCCGGGCGCCGCCCTTCGGCCCGTTCCTGGCGGCTGGCGCCATTCCCTTCGAGGTGGGCGAGTTCCAGCGCGACGCGCTGGTGCGGGCGGCGGCGCGCAACCACCTGCTGGTGGTCTGCAACGTCACCGAGGCCCCGATGCACGTGGGCGAGGACTTCGTCATGCGTCCGCTGAAGGACGACATGAAGGCCTACCGGACGCTGGTCCGACGGGCCGGCTTCACGACGCCCTCGATCGAGGCGTTCTGGGCGCTGGCGAAGCCGGCCGCCAAGGCGGAACCGACCTGCGTGGGGACATGAGCCTGGATATCCGGGCCGAGAAGAGAGGTCGCGCATGTTCGCCGGACACCGGATCCTGATCACGGGCGCCACGGGCCAGATGGCCGGCGCCCTGGCCGACGGCCTCTCCAGGGACAACCACCTCATCGCCATCGCCCGGTTCAGCGAGCCGGGCTCGCGAGAGCGGCTGGATGGCCTCGGGATCGAGACGGTGAGATGCGACTTCACCAGCGGCGACTTCACCGGCGTGCCGGACAACATCGACTATGTGGTCCACGCCGCGGCCAACACCCATCCCAAGGACGCCGAGGCCGGGATGCGCGACAACGCCGAGGGCTCGGGCCTGCTGATGAGCCACTGCCGCAAGGCCCGGGGCTTCCTGCACGTGTCCACCACCGGCGTGTACGGCCAGCACGTGGACCCCGCCCATGTCTACAGGGAGACCGACGACATCGGCGGCGCCACCGACATGGTCACCGGCGCCACCGGCGATGGCGAGCGCCGCCAGTCGGCCTCATCCTTCCCGATGTACGGCGTCACCAAGACGGCGGCCGAGGGCGCCGTGCGGGCCATGGCGCGCGCGCTCAGTCTGCCCACCACCATCGCGCGGCTGAACGTGGCCTATGGCGGACCCTATTTCGACGGCGGCCTGCCTGGCCGCCAGCTGCAGGCGCTGATCGACGGCGTGCCGATCCGGCTGACCAGGGGCGTCAGGACCGTGCTC
>CANJKG010000046.1 GCA_947474775.1 Caulobacteraceae bacterium
CCACTCGAAGATCTTGTGGGCGTATTCCCAGTACTCGATCAGGTTCTCGCCCTTGATGGCGAACACCGGGGTGCCGTTGGCGGCGATGGCGGCCGCGGCATGGTCCTGGGTGGAGAAGATGTTGCAGGAGGCCCAGCGGACCTCGGCGCCCAGGGCCTCGAGGGTCTGGATCAGCACCGCGGTCTGGATGGTCATGTGCAGGGAGCCGGCGATCCGGGCGCCCTTCAGCACCTGGGCCTTGCCGAATTCGGCGCGGGTGGCCATCAGGCCCGGCATTTCCGTCTCGGCGATGGCGATTTCCTTGCGACCGAAATCAGCGAGGGTGATGTCCTTCACGACGTAGTCGGTCATGGGTCTTGATCCTTTGGCGGCATCTTGAAGTCGCGGCTCTATAACCGCCGTCCGGCTACCGCGCAACGGGGATATAAAGAAATCTTTATGTGATTAGCCGCGCCAGAAAGGCTCCGTGTCCGCCAGCTTGCCGAAGGCCTTGGCCGCCCGGGCGATCAGCCGCGGCTTGCGCGCCTCAAGGGCGCCCAACAGTTCGCCGGCGGCCAGCGCCGCGTCCGGCGT
The DNA here is from genome assembly GCA_947474775.1 of Caulobacteraceae bacterium. GTDB lineage: Bacteria > Pseudomonadota > Alphaproteobacteria > Caulobacterales > Caulobacteraceae > Phenylobacterium. Next base: position 574 of record CANJKG010000046.1, read on the forward strand.
CAGGCGCAGGCCGGCGACCAGAGGCCCTGCGGTGGCCAGGTCGTTCAGCGCGCCCAGCTCATCCTGCAGCCCCTTGAGCCGACGCGCGAAACCGCCGACCGCCCTGCTCGGGAACGGCCCGCCCAGGGCGTCGGCGGAATAGCGCAGCTTCTTGGCGGCGATGCGGAGATGATGGCGGCCCTCGTCGTCCAGCTCCGCCAGATCCGCACCGGCCTTCAGCACCTTGCGAAGGCGCTTACCCAGACGGCGGGCGGCGAAGTCGGCGACCGGTTCCTCCCGGGCCTTGCGGCGGGTCTCGCGCCAGGGCCCGGTCTCGATCCAGGCCGCCGCGTCGATCATCAGTCGGCGGAAGCGCTCCGAGGAAGCGGCCTGGGCGGCGCTCGCCAGGCCCTTGGCCAACGCCCCCTCCACCGCCTTGGACAGGGCCGCGAGCCCTGGCGTCGCCGGCGGTGCGGGGGCGATGGTCTCGGTGGCGAACACCTCAAGGTTGCGCGCGGCGTCGCAGGACTTGGCGAGCCAGGCCAGTTCGGACTTCAGACTTTTCGCCTCGCGGGATGCGAAGAGCGGCGAAAAGGTGGAGAGCGCGCTCCGTAGCCGTCTGACGCCGACACGCAGTTGATGCACCGCCTCCGCGCCCTGCGCCTCGCGTAGCAGGGCGGCGTTGGCGGCGATCTGCGCCAGGGCCTGGCGCGCCGTGGCCTGGAAAGCGTCCGCCGCCGTGGCCCGGCGCGGCAGCACGATCGGCGCGCTATGGCGGGCCTTCAACAGGGTTCCGGCCAGCAGCGCCTCGCCTTGCGTGGCCTTGCTGTCGAAGGACAGGTAGAGCGGCGCGGCGCCCGCCAGGTCCCGGGCGGCGGCGTACAGGGCGGCCGGATCACCGGACTTGAGCTCCAGCTCCACCTCGCTGATCGGCGAAGATCGGCGGCCCGCGCGCACGTCGCCTTCGTCCAGAGCCAGTTCGACGGTCGCCGCGCCATGGTGGAACAGGCGCTGCCGACGCTTCACTCGGACCTCGAAGACCGGCTTGAGCGCCCGGACCCCGCGCGACGACAAGAGCTTCTTCAGCGGTCCCACAAGCGGATCGGGCCGGTCGCCCACGATCTCCGCCTCGTGCTCCTCGCGGCTCAGGCCCGCGCCCCGTTTCACCGTCTGCAAACGGCGCTCGCCGCTGTGGCGCACCCGCAGCGAGACCCCCTTGGCCCGCAGGTCTCCCGCCGTCGTATCGAAATAGACTGAGACCAGCTCGCGGGTTTCGTCGGCGCCCGGAGGCGACGCAGCCAGGATCTTGTCCAGGTCATGGGGCTCACAGAGGAACTTGAGCTCGATCTCGCGGGCGTCGGTCATGCACATCCAAACCAGCGGCGGGTCATCCGGGTCCGCTCCTATCACGCCTCGATACACGGCGCGCGGCCACATCGGCCTTTCCGCTCGCCGGCGCGCGCTCTATACCGCCGGAAACGTCCACTGGAGCCGGCGCATGAACGCCCCCATCCGTCCGAGCGACCTCAAAGACCCCGCCCAGTCCGTCTTTGGCCAGCCGCGCCACGACTGGACGCTGGCCGAGGTGGAGGCCCTCTTCGAGCTGCCGTTCATGGAACTAGTCTTCCGCGCCGCCGAGGTCCACCGGCGCTGGTTCGACCCCACCGAGGTGCAGATGTCCCAGCTCTTGTCGGTGAAGACCGGCGGCTGCGCGGAGAACTGCGGCTACTGCAGCCAGTCGGCGTCCTTCGACACCGGGGTGAAGGCCGAGAAGCTGATGGGGGCCGCCACGGTCATCGCCGCGGCCATTGAGGCCAAGGCCGGCGGGGCGCAGCGCTTCTGCATGGGCGCCGCCTGGCGCGACCTGAAGGACCGGGACCTGCCCAAGGTCGCCGCCATGATCTCCGGGGTGAAGGCGCTGGGCCTGGAGACCTGCGCCACGCTCGGCATGCTGCGGCCCGATCAGGCGGTGGCGCTCAAGGAAGCCGGCCTCGACTACTACAACCACAACCTCGACACCGGCCCGGACTACTATGACCAGGTGGTCACCACCCGAACCTATCAGGACCGGCTGGACACACTCGCGGCCGTTCGCGACGCCGGCATGTCCACCTGCTGCGGCGGCATCGTCGGCATGGGCGAGACGCGGCGCGACCGCGCCGGCCTTCTGCACCAGCTGGCGATCCTGCCGGCCCACCCCGACAGCCTGCCGGTGAACGACCTGATGCCCATCGCCGGCACGCCGCTGGGCGACTCGGCGCCGGTGGACGGGCTGGAGTTCGTGCGCATGATCGCCGTCGCCCGCCTGGTCTGCCCGAAATCGGTGGTCCGCCTGTCGGCCGGCCGCGAGCACATGAGCCGCGAACTGCAGGCCCTTTGCTTCCTGGCCGGCGCCAACTCGATCTTCGTGGGCGGCAAGCTGCTGACGACCTCGAACCCCGACCAGGACACCGACGAAGCCCTGCTCGCCGACCTGGGGATGCGGCCGATGACGATGGCGGCGAACTAGGCGCAGACCACCGCGCGCACCGCCGCCGTCAGCCGTTCCAGCTCCGCATTGGACGTCACGAACGGCGGCGTCAGATACACCACCTTGCCCATCGGCCGGATCCAGACGCCTCGCTCGGCGAACCGGCGGCACCAGTCGGACACTGGCACGGCCTTGTCGAACTCCACCACGCCAATCGCGCCCTTCACACGGACGTCCACCACCCCTGGCGCGCCGCGGCAGTCCTTCAGGCCCACCTCCAGCCCGGCGGCGAGACGGACCACGTCGCCGCGCCATTCGCCCGTCTCGAACAGGTCCAGCGAGGCGTTGGCCGCCGCGCAGGCCAGCGGGTTGCCCATGTAGGTCGGCCCGTGCATCAGGGCCGCGCCGGGATCGTCCGACCAGAAGGCGTCGAACACGCGGGCTGTGGCGATGGCCGCCGACAGCGGCAGGGTCCCGCCGGTGAGCGCCTTGGACAGGGTGACGATGTCCGGGACCACGCCCGCGCCCTCGCAGGCGAACAGGTCGCCGGTGCGCCCGAACCCCACGAAGATCTCGTCGAAGATCAGCAGCACCTCGTGCTCGTCGGCCAGCTTGCGCAGCCGCCGCAAGGTGGCGTCGTCGTGGAAGATCATCCCGCCGGCGCCCTGCACGCGCGGCTCCACCAGGATCGCGGCGACCTCCGCGCCCTTCTCGCCCAGCAGCTTCGACAGGGCCGCCTCGCTCTCGTCGTCCGTGGGCAAGGCGGCGATGTGCTGGGCCGGCAGGACGCCCGCGAACAGGCCGTGCATGCCCTCCTCGGGATCGCACACCGTCATCGTCGCCAGGGTGTCGCCATGGTAGCCGCCCAGGAACGACACGAACCGCGTGCGCCCGGTCACGCCCCGGTTGATCCAGTATTGCAGCGCCATCTTCATGGCGATCTCCACCGAGACCGAGCCGGATTCGGCGAAGAAGACGTGGTCCAGGTCGCCGGGCAGGGCCCTGGCCAGCCGCTTCGCCAGCACGTAGGCCGGCTCGTGCGCCAGGCCGCCGAACATCATGTGCGGCGCGCGCTCCAGCTGGGCCTGCACGGCGGCGCGGATGTGGGGGTGGTTGTAGCCGTGGCAGGCGGTCCACCAGCTGGCGATCCCGTCCACCAGTTCCCGACCATCCTCCAGGATCAGCCGCGCGCCCTCGGTGCGCGCCACGGCCAGCGGCGGGGCGGCGGTCTTCATCTGGGCGTAGGGCCGCCAGACGTGCGGGGCGCCCTCGGTCAGCCAGCGCGGCTGTTCGGTCATTCGGCCTCTCAAAAGCTCCTGCGCGCTTCCGGTCGGCGCGTCAGTGCGGCATAGGGCGTCCGTGATCGACACCTTGACCGCCTATGCGCAAGCGAAAATCGACGGCCTGGCCGCCAAGAGCCTGGCCCGCACCCTGAAGCCGACCCATCGGCTGGACAGCGTGTGGGTGATCCGGGGCGGGCGCCGGATGATCTCCTTCTCCTGCAACGACTACCTGGGGCTGTCGCACCACCCGGCGGTGAAGGCCGCCGCCAAGGCCGCCATCGACACCCACGGGACCGGCGCCGGCGCCTCGCGGCTGATCACCGGCGACCATCCGCTGTTCAGCGAGCTGGAGGCCCGCCTGGCGGCGCTGAAGGGGGCCGAGGCCGCCTGCGTGTTCGGCTCCGGCTATCTGGCCAACAGCGGCATCATCCCGGTGTTCGCCGGCCCCGGCGACGTGGTGCTGGTGGACGAGCTGGCCCATGCCTGCATCTGGGCCGGCGCCAGCCTGTCGCGGGCCGACGTGATCATGTTCCGCCACAACGACACCGCCGACCTGGAGGCCAAGCTGGCCGCCGCCAGGCCTGGCGCCGGCCGCGCCCTGGTGGCCACCGACGGGGTGTTCTCCATGGACGGCGACGTGGCGCCGCTGTCCGAGATCAGCCGCATCGCCCGCGCCCACGACGCCTGGCTGCTGGTGGACGACGCCCACGGCCTGGGCGTGCTGGGCGGCGGCAAGGGGGTGGCGGCGCTGTTTCCCGACGCCCGCATCGACCTGGCCATGGGCACCTTCTCCAAGGCGATCGGCGGCTACGGCGCCTATGTCTGCGCCACCCGGCCGGTCATCGACCTGCTCAAGATGCGGGCGCGCACGGTCGTCTACACCACCGGCCTGCCGCCCGCGAACGCGGCGGCCGCCCTCGCCGCCCTGGACGTGATTGCGTCCGATCCCGATCTGGTGGCCGCCCCGCTGGCCAAGGCGCGGCGGTTCACCAGCGCGCTCAATCTGCCGGAGGCGCAGAGCACGATCGTGCCGATCATCCTCGGCGAGGCCGAGACCGCGCTGGCCGCCGCAGCCGATCTTGAGGCGAAGGGCCTGCTGGCCGTGCCGATCCGACCGCCCACCGTGCCGGCGGGCGCCGCGCGCCTGCGCATCGCCTTCACCGCCGGCCATCCGGACGAGGCCGTGGACCGGCTGGCCGAGGCCGTGCGGCCCTGGCTGGCCCGTTGAGCCCCCGCGCCGTCTTCATCGCCGGCGCCCACACCGACGTCGGCAAGACCCATGTGGCCTGCGCCCTGATCCGCGCCGCGCGCGAGGCCGGCCTGACCACCCAGGCCGTGAAGCCCGTGGCCAGCGGCTACGATCCCGCCATGGCCGAGGCCAGCGACCCGGGCCGGCTGCTGGCCGCCCTGGGCCGGCCCGTGACGGAGGCGGCGATCGCTCAGATGACGCCCTGGCGCTTCGCCGCGGCACTTGCCCCGCCGTCCGCCGCCAGGGCTCAGGGCGAGGAGCTCCCCTTCGCCCCGATCGTCGACTTCTGCCGCGACAGCCTGGCGGGGGCCGCCGCCGACCTCATCCTCGTGGAGGGCGTCGGCGGCCTGATGTCGCCGCTGGCCGACCACGCCACCGGCCTCGATCTGGTCATGGCTCTTCGCCTGCCAGTGCTGCTGGTGGGCGGAACCTATCTGGGCGCCATCAGTCACACGCTCACCGCCTACGAGGTTATGCGCGCCCGGGAGCTGGATGTGGCCGCCATCGTGGTCAGCCAGGACGCCGCCCCCCTGGCCCCGGACTTCGCCGACACCCTGGACCTGCTCGCCGCGCACGCGGCGTCGACCCCGGTCCTGCCCGCCCCTCGCGGCGCCGACACGAACTGGGCGCGGGCGGTGCTGGACCGGCTGGCCTAACCGCCGCCGCCGCCCTATCTCTGGAATCGGTCGCGGAGGGGCGCTTGGAACCGGTCATTTCTGTCAAAGGTCTGTCCAAGACCTACGCTGGCGGCTTCCAGGCCCTGAAGTCCGTCGATCTGGAGATCCGCCAGGGCGAGATCTTCGCGCTGCTTGGCCCCAACGGCGCCGGCAAGACCACCCTGATCGGGGTGATCTGCGGCATCGTCCGGCCCACGGGAGGCCAGGTCAGCGCCGGCGGCCACGACATCGTCCGCGACTGGCGCGCCGCGCGCCGGCTGATCGGCCTGGTCCCTCAGGAGCTGGCCACCGACGCCTTCGAAACCGTCTGGGACACGGTGACGTTCAGCCGCGGCCTGTTCGGCAAGGCCCCCGACCCCGCCCACCTGGAGAAGGTGCTGAAGGACCTCAGCCTGTGGGACAAGAAGGACAGCAAGATCATGGCGCTCTCGGGCGGCATGAAGCGCCGGGTGATGATCGCCAAGGCGCTGAGCCACGAGCCGCGCATCCTGTTCCTGGACGAGCCCACCGCAGGGGTCGACGTCGAGCTGCGCCGCGACATGTGGGAGATGGTCAGGCGCCTGCGGGAGAGCGGCGTGACCATCATCCTGACCACCCACTACATCGAGGAAGCCGAGGAGATGGCCGACCGCATCGGGGTGATCTCCAAGGGCGAGATCGTCCTGGTCGAGGAGAAGGCCGCCCTGATGCGCAAGCTGGGCAGGAAGCAGCTTACCCTGCACCTGCAGACCCCGCTGGCCACCGTTCCTGCCGGACTGGAGGCCTATCGGCTCGACCTGCAGGCCGAAGGGGCCGAACTGGTCTACACCTTCGACACCCAGGCCGAGCATACCGGCATCGCCGAGCTGTTGCGGGGCCTCAGCGAGCGCGGCGTCGACTTCAAGGATCTGCAGACCAGCCAGAGCTCGCTTGAGGAGATCTTTGTAAGCCTGGTGCGGGGCGCCCGATGAACCTCTACGCCATCCGCGCCATCTACATCTTCGAGCTGGCCCGCACCTGGCGGACCCTGGTCCAGAGCATCGCCGCGCCGGTGCTCACCACCTCGCTCTATTTCATCGTCTTCGGGGCCGGCATCGGCTCGCGCATGGGCGAGGTGGACGGGGTCAGCTACGGCGCCTTCATCGTGCCCGGGCTGATCATGCTGTCGATCCTCACCGAGAGCATCTCCAACGCCTCCTTCGGCATCTACATGCCCAAGTGGAGCGGTACGATCTACCAGGTGCTCTCCGCGCCGGTCTCCTCCATGGAGATCGTCATCGGCTACGTGGGCGCGGCGGCCACCAAGTCGATGATCCTGGGCCTGATCATTCTGGCCACGGCCCGGGTGTTCGTGCCCTTCACCATCGAGCACCCCGTCTGGATGCTGGGCTTCCTGATCCTGACCTCGGTGGCCTTCTGCCTGTTCGGCTTCATCCTGGGGGTCTGGGCCGACGGGTTCGAGAAGCTGTCCGTGGTCCCGATGCTGATCGTGACTCCGCTGACCTTCTTGGGCGGCAGCTTCTATTCGATCAGCATGCTGCCGCCGGTCTGGCAGAAGATCACCCTGTTCAACCCGGTGGTCTATCTGGTCAGCGGCTTCCGCTGGAGCTTCTACGGCACGGCCGACGTGCCGGTGGGGATCAGCCTGGCCGCCACCTCCGGCTTCCTGCTGGCCTGCCTGGCCATCGTCGCCTGGATCTTCAGGACCGGCTACAAACTGAAGACGTGAGCCCAGTTCCTCCCCCTGAATGCGCTCCGCGCTGGAGGAGGAACGACTACTCGTCCTCCTGGAACCGATCCGCCACCAGGGACGCGAGCGCGTCGATGGCGGCCGGCGCCTCGGCGCCCTCCGCCTCGATCTCTATGAAACTCCCGGGGCCGGCGGCCAGCATCATCAGGCCCATGATCGAGCGGGCGTCGACGGTATGGCCTTCCTTGGTGACGCGAACCTCGGCGTCGAAACCGGCCGCCAGCTTGACGAACTTGGCCGAGGCGCGGGCGTGCAGGCCGCGCTTGTTGACGATCTCCACGGTGCGCTGGACGCTCTCGCTCACTTCTCGCCGGCCAGGACGTAGGAGGCCACGGAGATGTACTTGCGCCCGGCCTCCTGGGCGCAGGCCACGCAGTCCTCCAGGCTGGACCGGCCCCTCACGCTCGCCAGCTTGATAAGCATCGGCAGGTTCAGCCCGGCGATCACCTCGGCCTTGGTCTGCTCCATCACCGAGATCGCCAGGTTGGAGGGCGTGCCGCCGAACATGTCGGTGAGCAGGATGACGCCCACGCCGGAATCCACGCGGCCACAGGCTTCCAGGATGTCGCGCCGGCGACGTTCCATGTCGTCCTCGGGCCCGATGCAGATGGATTCGACCGCCGTCTGGGGGCCGACCACATGCTCCATGGCGAAGACGAACTCTTCGGCCAAGCGCCCGTGCGTCACGATCACGAGGCCGATCATGCCCACTGTTCCAATGGTATCCCCACGCCGCGACCGGAAACCAAAGCCGCGAGCGCTGCTAAATACGCCTCTTGAGGCCCACGTCAAAGGCATCCAGGGCGCGACTGAGTTTCGCGGGCGCCGAGGGCTCGCGCAGGTCTGCAACCAGCAGGGGAATCCGGACCCCCAGCACCTCCAGCGCCTGGGGGTCGGGCATCCGTTCCGGAACCCCGCTCCGGATCGCCAGCGCCACCTCTGCGAAGGCCAGCGCCGGCTCGGCCAACACGCCCAGGCCGCGGACCTCCACCAGGTCGCGCAGCGGGTCGGGGGCGCAGCCGAACAACCGTCCGCCCGAGACCCACAGGATCACCCGGTCATCGGCCACCAGTCGAAAGTCGCGCTCCAGCGCCCTGAGCGCCAGGTCGCTCTTGCCGGCCCCTGACGGGCCCTCGATCAGCACCCCGCGCCAGCCGGCCGGCCCCCAGCGCGCCACCATGCCGGCGTGGCGGATCAAGCCCGCGCCTCGGGCAGGGTCAGGACGAATCGGGCCCCCATGATCGCGCCGTCGTCAGCGAGGCGGTTCTCGGCGTGGAGGGCCCCCCCGTGCGCCTCGGCGATCTGGCGGGCGATGGACAGGCCCAGGCCGGAGTTGCCGCCGAAGGCAGCCCCCTTGGGCCGGGAGGTGTAGAACCGCTCGAAGATGGTCTCCAGGTTCTCAGGCGGGATGCCGGGCCCCTTGTCGGCCACGGCGACCACCGCCTGGCTCCGGTCCCGTTGCAGCGTCACGCTCACCTCGCTGCCCGCCGGGCTGAACGAGCGGGCGTTATCGACGAGGTTGCGGAAGATCTGGCCGAGCGGCCCCTCGCGGCCCAGCACGGTGATGGGCTCGAACAGGCCCGGGCCGTGGAAGCTGACGCCCACCTCGCCCGGACGGACATTCGCCTGGTAGGCGCCCACCACCTCGCCCACCAGCCGCTCCAGGTCGAGCAGCTTTGGCTGGTCGCGGGAGAGCTCGGCGTCGAGCCGGGAGGCGTTGGAGATGTCGGTGACCAGCCGGTCCAGCCGCTGCACGTCGTTCTTGAGGATGCGCAGCAGGCGCTCGCGCGCGGCGGGGTCTTCGATCAGGTCGAGGGTCTCCACCGCCGAGCGCAGGGAGGTGAGCGGATTGCGGATCTCGTGCGCCACGTCGGCGGCGAAGCTCTCGATGGCGTCCATCCGCTCCGAGAGCGCATGGGTCATGTCCTCCAGGGCCTGCGCCAGGTCGCCCAGTTCGTCGTTCCGGCCGGCCAGGTCAGGCAGGGATATCCCCCGCGCGGTGGAAGTCCGCACCCGGTCCGCGGCCCGGGCCAGGCGGATCACCGGCAGGGCGATCAGCCGGTGGATCAGGAAGGACGAGATCACCATCACCAGCATGGCGATCAGCACAAAGGGCGTCAGCGCCGCGCGCTCGCGAGCGATGATCGCGTCCACATCGTCGGCTTCCAGGGTGAGCACTCCCAGCACCGCCTGGACGTGCTGGATGGGGATCGAAACGGAAACCACCCGCTGGCCCTGCTCCCCCCGGCGCAGGCCGGAGGTCGGCAGCCCGTTCAGCGCCCGGGCGACCTCGACGGTGAGCGCGCGGCGCGCCAGGCGACCCGAGAGCTCCGGCGCGGGCGGGGTCGGCATGCCCAGGTTGAGTCCGCCCTGCTCGCGGGAGCGTGCAGGCGGCAGCACCCGTTGTTCGACCCGGTCGGCCATCCAGTCGGAATCGGCGATCACCCGGCCACTGGCGTCGAACAGGCGGGCGCGCTGGGTCGTGGGGCTGGCGAGCATCTGCAGGATCTGGCCGGCGTAGACCGGATCCATGGCCGGCTCCGGTTCGCCCACCGTGGCCGCCTGATCGATGATCGTGGCCATCAGCTCGCCCTGGGTGGTCAGGCTGTCCACCCGGGCGTTGACCAGGCCCCGCCGAAGCTCATTCAGCACCAGGGCCCCCACGATGAGGATCATGAAGCCCAGCACGTTGAGGGCGATGATCAGCCGGCCGAGCCGGGTTCCTGGCAGCCAGCCTCGTCGTGCGGGCCTGCGCGGCCGCTCAGCTTTCGCGGTATCGGTAGCCGACGCCATAAAGCGTTTCGATCGCGTCGAATTCGGGGTCCACGTCGCGGAACTTCTTGCGCATGCGCTTGATGTGGCTGTCGATGGTCCGGTCGTCGACATAGACCTGATCGTCGTAGGCGGCGTCCATCAGATTGTCTCGACTCTTCACAAAGCCGGGCCGCTGGGCCAGCGACTGAAGCAGCAGGAACTCCGTCACCGTCAGCTTCACCGGCCGACCATCCCACAGGCAGTCGTGCCGGGCCGGATCCAGGGTGAGCTTGCCGCGCTTCAGCGCGCGCGCGCCGGCCTCGGCCTGGGCGGCCTGGGACGTCTCCTCACCCTCGACGCCCGCGCGGCGCAGCACCGCCTTCACCCGCTCGATCAGCAGGCGCTGGCTGAACGGCTTGTGCATGTAGTCATCGGCCCCCAGGTTGAAGCCCAGGATCTCGTCGATTTCCTCGTCCTTGGACGTGAGCATGATCACCGGCATGTCCGAGGTGCGCCGGATGCGCCGAAGCACCTCCATCCCGTCCATCCGCGGCATCTTGACATCCAGGATGACCAGGTCGGGCGGATCGTTCTCCAGCGCCGCCAGGCCCGAGGCGCCGTCGTAATAGGCCTTGATCGTGTGGCCCAGGCTCTCCAGGGCCAGGCCGACCGACGTGACGATGTTCTCGTCGTCGTCCACCAGGGTAATTTTGGCCATCGAGGTCGAACCTCTCCTTCACGAAGCTTGGCAAGCTAGAGCAGGATCGGCTCAGGGGGAAACGCCTGGGCCGCGAATCCTGCTCTCACTCATAACAAAAAGCCTGTTCCACGGTTCATGTCAGCGATCTGAGCCGACCAGCCTCTGTCTGACGCCACCGTGGCCTCAATGGGGCGCGGGCGATCATGTTCCCCTTAGCTAACCCGACCTTAAGCTTGTTTGTGGTCTTTCATCACCGCGAGCGGAGCGAGATATGGACGGCGAGCGCATCCACTACGAGGTCTATGTCCGCAGGAAGGCGGGTTCGAGCTGGACGCTCGACCTCGCCACGGAGGATCGCCACCAGGCCGTCGCCTCCGCCGAGGCCAGCTTCAAGGAAGGGCTCGCGGTCGGCGCCAAGGTGACCAAGGAGACGCTGGACCCCGAGACGCGGGAGTTCAAGACCGTCACCATCCTCAACCTGGGCGCGGTCGACGCGGTCAAGAAGGCCAAGGTCCGCCAGGAGGTGGAGCCGCTCTGCGTCACGCCACAGGATCTCTACACCGGCCATGCCCGCGAACGGATCGGCCGCCTGCTGGACGCTTGGCTGCGCCGCCATGGCGCGACCGCCTTCGAACTGCTCCACCGGCCAGATCTCGTCGAGAAGCTCGAGACTTCCGGCATCGACCTGCAGCACGCCATGCAGAAGATCTCCATCCCGGAGGCGGAGGCGCGGGGCTGCTCGGTCCATGAGCTCATCCGCACCTACCTGTCGCTGGTGGAGCGCGCGATCCAGCGGCTGATGCAGGACGCCAAGAAGGGCCGGCTGGTGGAGTTCACCAAGGAGTCCTTCGCCGGCGCCGCCTTCCGCGTGTCCAAGGAGCCGGAGAGCGGCTACCTGCTAGGTTCCGGCATCGCCGCCTACCTGGCCGACGCCTCTGGCTGGACGCAGAAGGTGGAGCGCATCCTCGACCTGGCGGACGCGGCGCCCCCGGCTGGCCCGGGCCGGAGCCTCGCGCTCACCACCCTGGAGCAGCCGCTTTCCGAGATCCTCGGCTCGAAGACGGGGTTCCGCGAGACCATCGGCGACAAGCTCGACCTGGGCGGCGTTCTGGCGGCCATGACCCGGCTGGCCGCCCCCAAGGCGGTCAGCACCCTGATGAGCCTGGAGCCTTCCGTCGCCAAGGCCATGCCGGACCTGAACACCCGCGCCGCGCGGCTGGCCATCTGGCTGGACGTTCCGGAATTCTCCAACGTGCGGGCGTCCCTGGCGAAGCGGATCGTCGAGGAGCTCAACGGCATGCGCCGGCTGCGGCCCGGCGACGCCCACGGCGAGATCGAGATCCTGCGGGCCCTGGCCATGGCGCTCACGGCCGCCGCCGACTCGACCCTGCCTCTGGAAGACGTCCAGGCGGCCTTCTCCGCGCGCTCCAAGATGCTGGTGACCGGGGAATTCGTCGACGCCTATCTGGGCCAGGACAAGACCGCGCTTGAGGAGGTGCAGGCCCTGGTCTGGCTGACCGAGAACGTGATCGGAGCGGGAAACAAGCGCCAGGCCGGACAGTGGCTGCGGGCGTCTGCGGGGTCGCTGCGGCTGGAGAAGGAGATGCGCGGCGGCGCCGAGAGCCCCGCCGCCAAGCTGGCCACCCTGGCCGCTCTGCAACGCGCGGTAGGCCGCTGCGGACTGCGGGATGAGGAATTCTCGCCGATCCAGGCGGACCTGGGCGCGCTGGGCGGGCAGATCGAGGCTGACTGCCAGCTGTCCTCGGCGCTGGCCAAGGCCAAGGCCCCCGCCTTCCAGCGGATATCCCTGCTCCTGCGGCTGGCGAGCGGCGAGACCGCGCCCATCGGACCCGCCGCCGACCGCGCCAAGGCCGAGGCCATGAAGCTGGTGCGGGCCGACGAAGTGCGCCAGGAGCTCTCCAGCACCGACCAGATGGAGGCGGTCCGCGGCCTCATCCAGCGGGCGGGGCTGGCGGCCTAGGGCGGGATCGGTTCAGATGCAGTCATCTGAGCCGTGAATCCTGCTCTAAATCAAAAGTATAGAGCCTGAATCACGGCTCGATTCGAACCGATCGGGCTCTAGAGTCCCAGGGCCTCCCGCAAGGCCTCCGCCACCCGGTCCACATCCCCGTCGGCCATGGAGGGATAAAGCGGCAGCGACAGGCAGCGCGCGTACCAGGCCTCCGCCCCCGGCAACTCCAGGGCGCCGTAGCGTTCCTTGAAGTAGGGCTGGCGGTGGACGGGGATGTAGTGGACCTGGCTGCCCACGCCGCGGGCCTTCAGGGCCTCCATCACCGCCCCCCGCGGTCGCCCCAGGCCCTTGAAGTCGATCAACACGGTCATGAGATGCAGGGCGGGCCGGCTCCAGGCGGGGGATGCGGCCAGTCGCACCGCCGGCGCAAGCGGGGCCAGGGCCTCAGCATAGCGAGCCGCCAGAACCTGTCTGCGGGCGACGAACCGGGGGAGCTTGGCCAGCTGCGAGAGTCCCAGCGCGCAGAGGATGTCGGGCAGGCGGTAGTTGAAGCCCGGCTCGACCATCTCGTACCACCAGGGCTCGGCACCCTCCGGGCGCTCCATCCCGTGGCTTCGCAGCTTTCGCAGCCGCCGGGCCAGGTCGGCGTCGTTGGTGGTGACCATCCCGCCCTCGCCGGTGGTCAGGGTCTTGACCGGATGGAAGGAGAAGGTCGCCATCGCAGAGTGGCGGACGTCCCCCACAATTTCAGTCGTATCGCCGAAAACAGCCGTCGATCCGACGGCATGAGGCGCATCTTCCACCAAAACGACCCCGACCTTCGCCGCCTCGGCCGCCAGGCCGGGCAGGTCCGCCACATCGCCGCGCAGATGCACCGGCAGCACCGCGCGCACCTTGCGGCTTCCGGCGCGGGCGATCGCCTCGGCCACGCCCACGGGGGTCAGCAAGCCGCTCTCGGGATCGACATCGGCGAACACCACCTCCGCACCCACGTAACGGACGCAGTTGGCGGTGGCCAGGAAGGTGACCGAGGGGACCACGCAGACCTCTCCAGGCTGAACGTCCAGCGCCAGCATGGCCAGATGCAGGGCCGCCGTCCCGTTGATGCAGGCGACCGCATGCTGCGCCCCCACCGTCCCGGCGAACGCCTGCTCGAAGGCGTCCACGGTGGGCCCCGTGGTCAGGAAGTCAGCGCGGAGCGCGGCCGCCACCGCGGCGATGTCGTCGTCCTCGATGGTCTGGCGCCCATAGGGGAGCACGTCGCTCATGGTCAGTCCGTGCGCCGGCGGGCCGGCGGCGCTTCATCTTTCAGCAGGGCCAGCAGGGCAGGCCCCGACAGCCAGTCGTCATTGGTGTCGCTGGCGTAGGAGAAACCCTCGGGCAAGCTGGCGCCCTTCAGGGGCGTGCGGGTGTACTCCACGAAGGCCGGCTCGATGGCGTAGCGGTCGCCCAGATCGACCGTGGTCCGCGCGTCGTCGGCGGAGATCATCATCTCGTGCAGCTTCTCGCCCGGCCGTATGCCGACCACCTTGATCGCCGCCCCGGGCGCCATGGCCACAGCCAGGTCGGTCATCTTCATGGAGGGGATCTTGGGCACGAAGATCTCGCCGCCCTGCATGACCCCCAGCGAGGAGAGTACGAAGTCGACGCCCTGGTTCAGGGTGATCCAGAACCGGGTCATCCTCACGTCGGTGATGGGGAGCTCGGTCGCCCCCCTGGCGATCAGCCGCTGGAACAGGGGCGCCACCGAGCCTCTGGATCCGACCACATTGCCGTAGCGCACCACGGAGAACCGCGTGCCGATGTCGCCGGACAGGTTGTTGGCCGCCACGAAGGTCTTGTCCGAGGCCAGCTTGGTCGCGCCATAGAGGTTGATCGGGTTGCAGGCCTTGTCGGTGGACAGGGCCACCACCTGCTTCACCCGGTTGGTGAGGCAGGCCCAGACCACGTTCTCGGCCCCCAGCACGTTGGTGTGGATGCATTCGGAGGGATTGTACTCCGCCGCCGGCACCTGCTTCAGGGCCGCGGCGTGGATC
>CANJKG010000047.1 GCA_947474775.1 Caulobacteraceae bacterium
GAATCCTTCGTCCCTCGCGGCGGCGGCATCGTGCCGTGGGCGAGCCCGCCAGCTCGATGGGAAAGCGCGCGCTCGCCCACCCAACCCTTGGCGTCAGAGGCCGCCATGAACTAACATTGAAGATGGATCACCCCTCGGGGGCAGGCCAATGCGCGAGCGGCTCTCGGCCGATTTCTGGACCCTGCTCTCCAGCCTGGAGAAGGAACTCTCGCAGGGCGCCAAGACCTTGCTCTCCGAGGCGGAGGCTCTCCAGCAGGCGGAAAGCGCCCTGCAGATCCTGGCGGCGCTGTCTGGCCTCGCCCAGGAGAACATGAACCGCGTCGCCGGCTGGCGCTTCCTGGAGATGGGCCGCCGCAGCGAGCGCGGCATCAACACCTGCCGCCTGGCGCGCACCCTGGCGCACGACAGCGCCACCATCGACGATCTCGACATGCTGCTGGACCTGAACGACAGCCAGATCACCTACCGGGCCCGCTATCTGGTCGGCCTGGCGCTCACCCCGGTGCGAGACATGGTCATGCTCGACCCGTTCAACACCCGATCGGTGGCCTTCCAGGTCAACGCCTTGAACGAACACATCTCCGTCCTTCCGTCCCTGCAGGAGGACGGCATGATGGAGGAGCCAGACCGGATCATCCGCAAGCTCGCCACCGAGGTGGAGACCGAGGACGCCGCGCATCTGGACGTCCAGAAGATGCTGGCCTTCGAGCGCGCCCTCATGCGCCTCTCCGGCGCCATCGCCGACCGCTTCTTCCTGCAGGGCGCCAACGCGGTCCCCACCGTCAAGCTCGCCGGCCTGGCGTGATCTACGACCTGCGCCATCGCACGACCTACAAGTACGAATCGCCTGTCACCTATGCGCGCTGCGTCCTGCGTCTCAGCCCACCCACCGACGCCGAACAGACCGTGCTGAAGAGCGCCGTCACCGTCACGCCCACGCCGTCCCATAAGCTGGAACGGGTCGGGGCCTTCGGCGAGCGCACGCTCACGGTGGTGATCGACAAGCCTCACCGCGCCCTGGTGGTCGAGGCGAAATCCAAGATCGACGTCCATCGCCGTCCGGTGGCCGCTCCGCAAGACAGTCCGCCCTGGGAGGCGATCCGCGAGGAAAGCTTCGGGACGGCCGGCCTCGGACCTGACGAACCCGCGGTCTACCTCTATCCCTCCAGCCGCGCGCCGCTCGCCCAGCCGCTCACGGACTACGCCCGCGATTGCTTCCCGCCAGGCCGCCCGGTGGTCGAGGCCGCCGCCGCCCTGATGACGCGCATCCGCAGTGACTTCAAATACGACCCCAAGGCCACCGAGGTCTCGACGCCGACCCTGGAGGCTTTCAACGCCCGCCACGGGGTCTGCCAGGATTTCGCCCACATCATGATCTCCGGCCTGCGGGGCCTGGGCCTGCCGGCCGCCTATGTCAGCGGCTACATCCGCACCATCCCGCCGCCTGGGCGTCCGCGGCTGCAGGGGGCTGACGCCACCCACGCCTGGGTCTCGCTGTGGTGCGGCGCGGAGCGCGGCTGGATCGGCTTCGACCCCACCAACGCCATCCTGGCCGGCGATGACCACATCGTCCTGGCCGTGGGCCGCGACTATACGGACATCGCCCCCATCGACGGCGTCATCCTCGCCCCCGGAGCCCAGACACTGAAGGTAGAGGTCGACGTCATTCCCGAAGGCGAGACCGTCGAGGCCGCGCCGCCCGTCCGCAAGCGCGCCGTGTCCCGCCGCCGCGCCTGATCGCCACCCCGGAGCTGCCCCGTGTCCGACGCCGACGCCCCCGTCTCGCTACCCACCGCCATGGACATCGCCCGCGCGTCCGACCTCACTGGCAAGACCATCGTGGTCACCGGGGCCTCCTCCGGCCTCGGGGTCGAGACCGCCAGGGCGCTGGCGGCGGCCGGCGGCGACCTTATCCTACCGGTCCGCGACCCAGCCAAGGCGAGGCCCATCGCCGATCAGATCGCCGCCGAGACCGGCCGGACTCCGCGCATCGAGCCCATGGACCTGGCCGACCTCGCTTCGGTACAGGCCTGCGCCCGGACAATCTCCGCCTCGGTGGGGGCCGTCGACCTGCTGGTGGCCAACGCCGGCCTGTCGCAGTCGCCGGACAACCACCTGCCCAACGGGATCGACACCCGCTTCGCCACCAACCACCTGGGCCACTTCGTGCTCGTCCATGGCCTGCTGGACCGGCTGGCGACGCGCGGCGCCCGGATCGTCATGCTCAGCTCCGCCGCCCACAAGAACCGGCCCGTCCAACTAGACGACCTCGCCTGGCGAACCCGCGAGCACAAGCAGCGGCAGGCCTATGGCGAGTCCAAAACCGCCAACATCCTGTTCGCCGTGGAGGCCACCCGCCGCTGGGGCCCGCGGGGGGTGTTCGCCAACGCCGTCCTGCCCGGCTCCATTCTCACCGGCCTCCAGCGCAACCACAGCAAGGACATGATGGTGGAGGTCGGTTTCTACGATGCGGAGGGCCGGCCTCACCCGCTGCTGCGGACCGCCGAGCAGGGCGCCGCCACTGCGGTCTGGGCCGCCGTCGCGCCGGAGCTGGAGGGACGCGGCGGCCTGATCCTGGAGGATTGCGGACTGGCCCGGCCAGACGGGCCTGGCGTGCATCCGTGGGTCGGCGCGGCGGCCCATGCCACCGACCCTGAGACCGCCCGGCTCCTGTGGGCGGCCTCGATCAGCATGCTGACGTCGCTGGGCATCCTGGTTTCCCCCTGAACAGTGACGTTTTGCTTCTTGCGGCCGCGTGGCAAAACCGGCCACGTATGCGCCATCTCGGCGGACGAACTCACCAAGGAACCGCAGCATCGTGGCGACCACTATCCGCAGGTCCCTGGGTACCCGGCGCGCGCGGGCAGAGGACGACGCCGGCCTCGACCCCGAGCTCGAACTCTTCTTCCAGAGCATCAACCGTCTGCGGCTGATCACCCGCGACTCTCTGAGGGATCTTTCGCAGGACTACAGTCTGTCCGAACGAGGCCTGCACATCCTCGGGCTGGTCTATGTCGGCCTGGACCAGCCGGGAAAATTGGTGAAGTACCTGGGCGTGCCGCCCAGCTCGATCACCTTCGAGACCGACAAGCTGGTCGCCGCGCGGCTGCTGATTCGCCTGCCAAACCCCACCGACCGCCGCGGCATCCGCCTCAGCCTCACCGACCAGGGCCGCGACGTGCACCGGCAGGCGATCAAGGAGGTGACGGACGTGCTGAAGCCACGCTTCGACGCCATCCCCGAAGGCAAGCGCGAGGACTTCGTCCGCACCTTGGCCAAGCTGGCTGGCCGCATGCCCCGCACGTCCAGCGTCTGAAAATCAACAGCCTGTCGGGAATCGACGGGACGGGGTCCGCCCAGGAGTCTTGCGGAATTCTGGAAAACGCCACAGTCTTGGCCTAAGCAGGCCCCGGGGGACACAAGTCGAACCTCGGTTCGTGAGCAGCGGGCAGAAAAATGAAAAAGCAAGACCTTGGGGAGCGGCCGCCGCGCCGCCGGGATTTTTTGGGACTGGCGATCGTGACGACGGCCCTGGCCGGGGCGTCCGTCGCCCATGCCGAGGCCGCGCGCTGCGAGGCCGCCGACACCGATCCGGGGCGCAGTTCCATGCGCAAGGCGCTGGAGTACATTTCGCCGTCCAATCTGCCCAGCAAGGCCTGTTCCGGCTGCGCCTTCTACGCCACCACCGCGCCGAACTGCGGCAAGTGCCAGCTTCTCAACGGCCCCGTCAGCGGCGACGCAGTGTGCAGTTCCTGGGCGCCCAAGAAGTGATTGAACGTAAAGTAGGATCGAAGCTGCGTCATTTGTGCGTGGCGACGATCGGCCTTGGCCTCCTGGCTCCAGCGGGGCCGGGCTGGGGCCAGCAGCTGGACGTTCCGACCGCGATCGCCGCGCGCAAGGACGCCTATCGGGAGATGGGGGCGGCGTTCAAGAACTTGAACGACGAGTTGAGGAAGCCCAAACCGATCCCGTTCTTGGTCAAGCTCAACGCCGCCACCATCGGCAAGACCGCCCAGCGGATCCCCAACTGGTTTCCCGCCGGCAGCGGCCCGTCATCGGGGATCAAGACCGCCGCCAAGCCGGAGATCTGGACCAAACGCGGCGAGTTCGACGCCATCCAAGGCAAGCTGGTCGCCGACGCCGCCGCGCTGGACAAGCTGGTGGCCGCCGGCGACATGAAGGCGGTCGCGGCCCAGGCCCGGGTGGTTGGCGGCGACTGCAAGGCCTGCCACGACAAGTTCCGGGTGCCGGAGGACTAGGGGCCGGGTTGGCTTGGCGGCGTCCACGACCCCGCAGTGGCTGCCAGCAGCTGGATATAGTCCCGGAGCCGCCGGCCCTGCGCCTGCACCACCTCTCGCTGGGCGTTGTTCGCCCGCCGCTGCGCCTCGACCACCATCCGCAATGTGTCTCCGCCCAGCTCGTAGGCGCGGCGGGCATAGCCCAGCCTCCGATCGGCGGCAGTCTTTGTCTGAACCAGGGCAGCGATCTCCTCGTCGTCCCGCGCCAAGGCGCCTAGGGCGTCGGAGACCTGATAGAAGGCCCGCAGCACCGTACTCTGGTAGCGACTCATGGCCCCCCTCGCCTCGGCCTCTGCAGCGCGTCGGCGCGCCCGCAGGGTTCCGCCGTCAAACAACGGCGCCGTCATGCCGGCGCCGAGATTCCAGCCGCTGGCGTCGTAGCCGAACAGGTCGTCGGGATGCAGCCCGATCTGGGTTAACCCCGCCGCCAGGCTGAGGTTGGGATAGCGCGCGGCGTCGGCCACTCCGATTCGCGCCGTAGCCGCATGCAGTTCCGCCTCCGCCGCCAGGATATCCGGCCGGTTGCGCAACACTACGGAGGGCATCGCGACGGGAATGCTGGTCGCTGTTGAGAGGTCCGCCAGACGGAAATCAGGGAAATGCCGCTGGCCTGGAAACTTGCCGGCAAGAAGCGCCAGTCGCCGCCGAGCCGCTTCCAAGTCGCCCATCAGAGGCGCCATCTCGGCCATGTCCTGGGCCAACTGTTCCCCGGCGGCCGCGATCTCCGAGGCGGTCGCGCCGCCAGCGCGCTCGGCCGTCTTGGCCATCTCCATGAGACGAAGATTATCCTCGCCCACAGCGGCAAGACTTGCCAGTTCGTCGTTGATTGCGGCGATCTCGGCCGCTTGCAGGGCGATGTTGCCAGACAGCGCGAGGCGGGCGGCCTGGGCCCGCTGGGCCTCCGCGCTAACGTCGGCCTGGGCAGCCTCGGTCGCCCGGCGACGTCCACCGAACAGGTCGAGGTCGTAGGTCACCACCGCGCCCACTGTGTAGAGGTTGAGATTCCGGTTCGGGAATCCGCTGACGCCCAGCGAACGGGTGTTGGTCCGCTTACGCTGCAGACCGGCCTCGCCATCGACCTGCGGGGCCCGCGCGCCGGCCGCCGCGTCGGCTTCCGCCTGGGCCCGTTGCAGAGCTGCGTCCACCTCAGCAATCGTGGGACTTTCGAGGAGCGCGTCGCGGATGATCTTGTCCAGGATCGGCGAGCCTAGCGTAATCCACCAAGCCGTAACCTTCGCTGGTGCAACTCCGAAATCCACCCCAGCTGGCGCCCCGGCCCCGGTGGGCAAGAAGCCCCCGGCTTCCGGCGCGGATGGCGGCTTGAAATCCGGCCCGGCGGTGGCGCAACCACCCAGGGCCACGACTGCCAGCAGCGCCGTCCAGCGGGCGGCTCTATTCGACGGTGGCATGTGCCGCTTCCCCTGCGCTGTTCTTGTGGCGTCGCATCATGAAAACCAGAAGGAAGCAGATGATGACCGCCGCGATCATCAGCCGGAAATCGTTGAGATAGGCGACCATCAGCGCCTGCCTGGTTACTTCCGCGTCCACCGCCACCAGTCCCGTTGTCGTCAACAGCTTGTCGCCGAGATCGGCGCGCACCACCGGATCGCTGGGGTCGATATGGCCGGCCAGCGAGGAATGCATGATCCCGGTATTGGCGACGAGCTGCGCCTGCATGATCGCGACGCCCAGGCTGCCTCCCAGGTTGCGCACCATGCTGAAAAGGGCGGTTCCCTCTGCGCGCAGATTGGGTTGGACCGAGGCGAAGGCCATCGCTGTGGCCGGTACGAGCATCAGGCCCATCCCCAGGCCCTGGACGAAGGTGGCGAACCCGAACTGGTGCTGGTTCATGGTAAGGTCAAATCCCATGAACTGCCACACCGACAGGCCGTAGAACATCGAGCCGATCAGCATGCTGATTCTGGGGTCGAGCCTGCCCATGCGGGCGACGATGATCATCGCCAGGAGCGTGCCCAGTCCCCGCGGGACGCTCAGGAACCCGGCGGTGAGCACCGGATAGCCAAGCACCTGCTGCATTAGGGTTGGCATCAGGGCCAGGGCGGTGACCATCAGGAAGCCGAGGAAGAAGGCGTACAGCGCCCCGGACATGAAGTTCAGGTCGCGCGCCAGCTTCCGGTCGAAGAACGGCCGAGCGGTGGTCATGAAGTGGGCGACGAAAACCCACAGGCTGATGGCGGCCAGTGCGGCCTCGATGCGAATCTCCAGCGAGGAGAACCAGTCCAGGCTGGGCCCGCGGTCGAGCATCATCTGCAACCCGCCCATGAACAGGATAAGGCTTCCGTACCCAAGGAAATCGAACGGCTTGGAAAGCCCCGACCTGCGATCCTCAATGAACAGCCAGACCCCCAGGGCCGCGATGATCCCGATCGGTAGGTTTATGAAGAACACCCAGCGCCAGGACAGATGCTCGGTGAGCCAGCCACCCAGCACCGGTCCCAGGATCGGCGCCAGCATCGAGCCGCCGCCCCAGATCGCCATGGCCTGGGAGTGCTTCTCCGGCGGATAGGTGTCGAACAGCACCGCCTGCGAGAGCGGCAGCAGCGGCGCCCCGAACAGGCCCTGCAGGAACCTGAAAGCCACCAGCTGGGGCAGGCTCGTGGCCACGCCGCACAGCATGGAGCATACCGTGAAGCCGAGGATCAGCGCCAGGAACAGGTACTTTCGGCTGAACCGCCCTGACAGCCAGCCGGTCAGCGGCGTCATGATCGCCATCGCCACGATGTAGGAGGTCAGCACCCAGCCGATCTGCTCCAGCGAGGCCGAGACGCTGCCCTGGATGTGCGGCAGGGCGACATTGGCGATGGTCTGGTCCAGCGCCACCATTGAGGTCGCCAGCATGACCGAGACCGTGATCGGCCCCCGCCGGGACGCCGCCGCCGGCTCGCTCATCCGCTCGGCGCCTTACCGGTCGCTCGGACATCCACCTTCACCCGCGCCGACAGCCCGGCGCGCGAGGCCATTTCCGGCGGCACGCGATCGAAGTCGATCCGCACGGGCAGCCGTTGCGTCACCTTCACCCAGTTGCCGGTCGCGTTCTGGGCAGGGATGGCCGAGAACACCGCGCCGGTGCCGGGACTGAAGCTCGTCACGTGGCCACTCAGCGCCTCGCCGGTGTAGGCGTCGACCTTGATCTCCACCGGCTGTCCGACGCGCATCTTCCCGAGCTGATCCTCCTTGAAGTTCGCCTCGATCCAGGGCTTGCCGGTGAGCAGCCAGAACAGCGTCTGCGAGGCGTTGATGTAGGCGCCTGGCTGCAGCTGGACGACCCGGGTCACGATCCCGTCCGCCGGCGCCCGCACCAGGGTGCTGCCCACTCCGATGTCGGCGTGCGCGAGCTCCGCGCGGGCCGCCAGGATCTTGGGATGCTCGGTCCCCAGGCTGAGCTCCTCCTTCAAATGGCGCAGTTCCTCGCGGGCGATAGTCAGTTCCTCGCTGGCCACGCGAACCGCCTGGGCCGCCGCGTCGGCCTGCTGGCGCGACGACACCCCGGCCGCCGCCATGGCCTGCTGCCGGGCAGCCTCCCGCGTGGTGTAGTTCATCCTCTCCTGGGCGGCCGTGGCACGCGCCTGCTGCTGTTCGTATCGCGACCTCAGGGCCGAGACCTCCACTGTGGCCTGGGCAAGCTGGGCGCGGGCGTAGTCATGGGTGGCCTGGTAGGTCTTCACGTCGAGCTGGAACAACGGGGTCCCGGCCCGCACGAGTTGGTTCTCCCGGACGTAGACGGCCGAGACCCTTCCCGGGATCGTCGCGCTGACCGGCGTCTTGGCGATCTGGACGTAGGCGTTGTCGGTTTCCTGGACTCGCCCCGAGGTCAGGTAGAGGTAGGCCGCCACCAGCAGGATGACCACCGGGCCGGCGACGATCAGCGCCCAGCGGCGCCTGGGACGCCAGGTTTTCAGCGAAGATGGTCCGACGCTCGTCGAGGTTTCCGCCATGCCGCTCAAACCACCGCCCCCTCGCCAATCACACCGCGGAAATCATCCCGCCGCCAGCGCTTATCTCCCGGACAAAATGATGGAAATGATTTTCCATCACGGACAAAATGCACGTTGTGAATATCCAATCCCTCGACCTCAATCTGCTGCATATTTTCGACGTCCTGCTGGAGGAACGCAGCGTCACGCGGGCTGGGATCCGTCTAGGCCTCAGCCAGTCGGCCGTCAGCCATGCACTGAACCGCCTGCGTCACGCCTTCGGCGACCCGCTGTTTCACCGCACCGCCCAGGGCATGCAGCCCACGGCGCGGGCGCTGGAGGTCGGCCCTGGCGTCCACGCCTCCCTGGCCCAGCTGCAGGCGGCCGTGAACCCGCCGACCTTCGATCCCGGCGCCACGGATCGCCGCTTCGTGCTGGCCGCCGGGGCCTATGCCTGCGCGGTGTTCATACCTGCCCTGGTGGCGCGGCTGGCGGAGGTGGCGCCCAGCGCCCAGTTGATCGTCGCGCCCACGTCGGACTTCCTCGGGCGACTCGACTCCCAGCAGAACGACTTCGCCGTGAGCCTGATCTCCAGTACGCCGGCGCGCGTGGCCCAGGAGCCGCTGTTCCGGGAGACCCTGGTCTGGGCGGTCAACACCAACCATCCCTTGGCCTCCAGGACCCACGTGACCCTGGGCGACCTGCTGGCCACCCCGCACGTGGTGATCGCCACCGACCAGCGCCCCTTCGAGCCCGGCGCCGGCGCGGATGCGGCCATGGCGGCCGGCTGGCAGGACGTCATCCTCACCGCCGAACTCCGCAGTCGCGGCCTGCAGCGGACCGTCGGCGTGACAGTCCCCGACACCTATTCGGCCCTGGCGGTGATCCGCCGCTCGGAGATGGCCGCCCTGATCCCGCGCCGTCTCGCCCAGATGTCGGCGCAGGCCGGCATGCTCCGGCTGATCGAGCCGCCCTATCCTTCCCCGCCCGTGGATATCGGCCTCGCCTACCTGCGCCGCCGGCTGGTCGAGCCGCACATTCGCTGGATGCGCGACCTCATCTGCCAGGTGGTCAAGGAGACCGCTTCCGAGCCCTGAACACCGACGGCATGGAGCTATCCCGGATTAGCGCTATGCTGCCTGCTCACGGGTGGGAGGACGCCTGCGTGTACGAGCGTATCTTGCTGGCCTACGATGGATCGGCGGAGGGACGCGCTGCGCTCCGGGAAGGGGCGCTGGTGGCCAAGCGATGCGGCGCCCAGGTCTACCTGCTGTCGGTGGTGGCCGAGGCCCCCGGCGTGCTGTTGGCCGAGGGCGTCTTCGCCGGGCCCGGCGGCCAGGAGTGGGAAGTCTACCGCAAGGTCCTGGAGGACGGCGTTGAGCGGCTGCGCTCAATCGGCCTGGCACCGGTGGCGACCATGGTCACCGGCGAGCCGGCCGCCGAGATCGGCGCCTATGCCAAGAAGATCGACGCCGACCTGGTGGTCGTCGGCCACCGCAGGCCGAAATTCCTCGAGCGGTGGTGGTCCGGCTCGCTCGGGGCCAACCTCATGGACCATACTCGGTGCAGCCTGCTGATCAGCCGCAAGCCCATCACCGACGAGGCCTTCCAGGCTGAACTTGCGCGGATCGGCGGCCGCGGGGGATAGGTCGCGCCGGAGCCTCAGGTCTTCCAGACCACGGGCAGGTGCGGGACGGCCATCAGGCCAGGGACCACGGTGCGGTCGGCCCCTGGCTTCAGCCTGAACGGCGGCGTCCGGCGCAGGAATTCTCCCAGCGCGATACGGAGTTCCCTGCGCGCCAGGTGCGAGCCCAGGCAGCGGTGCGGGCCGCCGGCAAGGGTAAAGTGGCGATTGGACGGCCGGTCGAACCGCAGCTCGCGGGGATTGTCGAACTCCGCCGGATCGAAGTTGCCGGTGATGTTGAACGCCATCACCCGGTCGCCCTTCTTGATCTTCACCCCGTGTATCTCGTGGTCCTTCTTCACGAGGCGCGACGAGTTCACCAATGGCTGGACGCGCATGAATTCCTCGATCGCCTCGGGTATCAGGTCGGGATTGTCGCGCAGCCGTTGCTGCAACTCGGGCTCCAGCGCCAGCCGGCGGAACATGAGCGCCGTCGTGGCCGCTACCGTGTCCAACCCGCCGATCCACAGGAAGAACATGGTCCCGATGATCTCATCCTCGGTGAGCGGGCGGCCCTCCACCTGGCCATGGACGATACCACTGGCCAGCTTGTCGTTCGGCTTGGCCCGCACCTGCGGGATGAATTCCCGCAGGTATCCCAGAGCGCCGGAAACCCCGAAGCGGATCTTCTCCACATTGTGGTTGCTGTGCAGGATGGAATATTCCCACTTCAGAAACTCGTCCATCTTCTCAACGGGGAAGCCCATCAGGTTCAGGAACACCCGCACTGGATAGATACGCCCGAAGTCGTAGGCGACGTCGCATTCGCCATTGGGCAGGAACCCATCGATGAGGCCGTTGATGGTGGCGCGGATGTCCGCCTCCATCGCAGTGACGGCCTTCGGCGAGAACCAGGGGTTTAGCAGCATCCGGTACTTGGCGTGGTCCGGCGGGTCGATCGCTATGGGGATCATCGGCCAGGTCTCCCCCACCAGCACCTGGTAGTTGGCCGTCCCGTGGGTCGAATAGAGCTCGTCCTTCTGATAGACATCGCGGATGTCGGCGTAGTGGGTCACCACCCATGTACCGTCCGAATGGCCAGGCCGCTGCTTGGGCCAGTAGAACACTGGCGGCAGTGTCTCCAATGCGCCCTCGGTCACGCTGAACGGATCGCTGAGTTGGTTTGGCCGGTCGAAAGTGGGTTCCCGTATAAGCTCCGGCGGGACATGCGGCGGGATGAAGGGCTCTTCGTTCAATCCGGGAAGGTGGCGTTTGAGCTGGGCCACGCTTTCACTGGGCATTGGTGAACTCCATCTTCCGATGTCCTCGTTGCGCGGGACAAGGGCATTTCTGAATCAAGAGGACAACGGGCTCACCGCGTCGCTTCATCGAAATAGAGTCCCCTATCGAAAGGAGGACGCCTTGCGCTGGATCAACGCACAGATCGCTGGACCGGGCGGCCTCACCCGGCCCATTGAAGGATTCCGCTCCCGCACTTGCGCGGCGGAGCGAACGTGGGGCGGACCGCGTGTGAGAGCGCATCTATGGTGGTCGGAGACTTCGTCGCGTATCTCGGAAGTCAGCGCCGCGCCGCTGACAATTAGGATTGGGGAGCCAGAATGAGCCAGGGACTCGCCGCCCAGGTCGCCGATCTCGCCGCCCGGGTGCGGTCGCTGGAGGAGGAGCGCGCGGTCCTCTCCAGCCTCTACCGCTACGCCCACGCCATCGACTACGGCGACGAGGCGACCTGGGTCGACTGCTTCACCCCCGACGGCGTCTTCGACCTGCACTACATGGGCGATTCCCCCCAGAACCCGCGCAAGGGTTTCGGCACGCCGCACGCCCACGGCCGCCGCTTCGCCGGCAAGGAAGAGCTGGCGATGTTCGTGGCCAACCACACCCGCGCGCCGATCAAATGGCACAAGCACGTCCTTGTGGAGCCCATGATCACCTTCGATCCGGACTTCCAGCGCGCCAGGGTGCGCAGCTACTTCGTGCGGATCGACAACGAGAACGGCGCCCGCGAAATCTGGG
Organism: Caulobacteraceae bacterium; assembly: GCA_947474775.1. Taxonomy (GTDB): domain Bacteria; phylum Pseudomonadota; class Alphaproteobacteria; order Caulobacterales; family Caulobacteraceae; genus Phenylobacterium. The sequence goes on from CANJKG010000047.1 coordinate 11,892, forward strand.
CGTTCGGCCGCTACATCGACGACATGGTTCGCGGACAGGATGGCCGCTGGCGTTTCAAGGAGCGTAAGGTCGAGACCGAAGCGCGCCGGCCGGCCTAGGCAAAAGATCAGCAAGAGGTAGGGAACATGCGGGAACTTGAGGGGCGCGCTGTCCTGATAACCGGCGCAGGCGACGGTCTGGGGCGGGCCTTCGCCCTGGAGGTCGCCAGCCATGGCGCCGTGGTGCTGGTGAACGACGTCAACGGCGACCACGCCGCGCGCACCGTGGCCGAGGTCCGCGCCGCCGGCGGCGTCGCCGAGGCCGACGTCCGCGCCATCGGCTCGGCCGAGGCCGGGGAAGCCGTCGTCGCGGCCTGCGTCGAGGCCTTCGGCAGGGTCGACGCGGCTATCACCAACGCCGGCATCTTCCACCAGGCCAATATGTGGGACGAGAAGCCGGAGACCGCGGAGGCCATCGTCCGGGTCAACCTGTTGGGCGTGATCCACACCGCTACCCCGGCGATCCGGCGCATGCGGGCGCAAGGCCGCGGCGTGATCCTCAACATCGCCTCCGGCTCCATGGCCGGCAACGCGGAGATGAGCCTCTACAGCGCCACCAAGGGGGGCGTGATGTCGCTTACCTATGCCTGGGCCCAGGAGTTGGAGGGATCCGGCGTCCGCATCCACGCCATGTCGCCCTTCGCCTACACGGCGATGATGAAGACCTCGACCTCCAAGGCCGCCGAGGGCCCAGAGCACATGGCGCCGCTGGCCGGCTATCTCCTGAGCGACCGCGCCGCCCACCTGCACGGCAAGATCGTGCGGCTGAAGAACGGCAGCCTGCACATCGCCCGCCCGCCGGAGTTCGACCCCTCTCTGGGCCAGAGCAGCAAGTGGACCCTCGCCACCATCGCCGACGCGCTCGGCCGATAACCATCCCAGGAGACACCCATGAAATCGAAAGCGGCGGTGCTGGTCGGCGACCGGACCTTTGAGATGCGGGAGCTTCCCGTCCCCGACCAGCCCCAGCCCGGCGGCGCCATCCTCAAGGTCGAGGGCTGCGGCATCTGCGGCAGCGACGTGAAGCAGTACGAGGGCGTCAACGCGCGGCTCATGGGCATGCCGTTCCCGGTGATCCCCGGCCACGAGATCCTCGGCCGCATCTTCAAGATCGCCCCTGAAGACGGCAAGCGCCTGGGCCTGAGGGAGGGCGACCGGGTCGCCGTCACCGGTGTCGCGCCCTGCGGCGTCTGCGAGCCGTGCCGGCTGGGCCGCAAGTGCGCCGACCACTTCTACTACGGCTTCCGCAGCCTGAGCCTGGGTGGCTCCGGCCTCTACGGTGGCTATAGCCAGTACGTGGAGATCGCCCCGCGCACCCGCCTGACCCCGGTCAATCCCGATCTCTCGATCCAGGACGCCCTGCTGTTCAACCCCTTCGCCGCCGGCTTCGACTGGGTCATCAGAGTGGGCGAGACCAAGGTCGGCGAGCGGGTGCTGATCACCGGCGGCGGCCAGCGAGGGCTGGCCTGCGTCATCGCCGCCAAGGAAGCCGGCGCCTCCCAGATCATCATCACCGGCCTGACCCGCGACGCCTACAAGCTGGACATCGCCAAACAGTTCGGCGCGACCCACGCCATCAACGTCGAGGAGACCGACCTGCGCGAAGAGGTCCGCGCGATCACCGGCGGCCTGGGCGTCGACAAGGTGATCGAGACCACGCCGCTGGCCTTCCGGCCGATCCTCGATGCGATAGAGCTCGTACGGCCTGGCGGGACCATCGTCCTGGCGGGCCACAAGGGTGGCTACGGCATGCCCGACTTCCCCATCGACGCGGTGGCCCTCAAGCAGATCAGGATCATCGGCGCGCTCTCCACCAGCGAGTGGGCGGTGCAGATGTCGATCAAGGCCATCGACAGTGGCCGCTACCCCGTCCACCTGATGCACACCCACACCGTGGACCTGGAGGGCGCCGAGCATGCCCTGCACATGCTGGCCGGCGAGATCGAGGGCGAGTCGCCCCTGCACATCAGCATAGTTCCGAACTGAGCCTGGAGCTCCCCCCCCCATGACTGACATCCCCTCGAACTTCGCGCTCTCCGGCAAGGTCGCCATCGTCACCGGCGCCACCAAGGGCATGGGCCGGGCCATCGTCGAACGGTTCGCCCAGGACGGCGCCCGCGTGGTGGTCTCCAGCCGCAGCCTCGACGACTGCACCCGGGTCTGCGCCGAACTCAACCAACGCTACGGCAATGGCCAGGTCGTCGCCGTCCCGGCCCGCTGCGTGATCGAGGAGCGGGCCGATCTCCAGGCCCTGGTGGACCTGGCAGTCTCCACCTGGGGCAAGGTCACCACCCTGGTGTGCTGCGCCGCGGCCATGCCCTGGTTCGGGCCCTCCCGCGAGACCCCGGAGGCCGCCGTCGACTTCCAGTTCCTGTCGGTCTTCAAGTCCAAGTTCTGGATTTCCAACATGGCGATCCCGCACATGATCGACTCCGGCGGCGGCTCGATCGTCTACATCGGCTCCGGATCGGTGAACGAGTCCACCTCCGAACGGTCGGTCTATACCTGCATGCGCGTGGCCGAGGTGCAGCTGGCCAAGAACATCGCCGCCGAGTTCGGGACCGCCAACATCCGCGCCAACGTCATCCTGCCCGGCCTGATCGACACCGAGGGCGCCGCGCCGCTGTTCGCCTCCCCGGCCCTGGTCGCCGAGGCCGCCGCCGCCGTGCCCATGCACCGCACCGGCCTGCCCGAGGAGATCGCCAACGCCGTCGCCTTCCTGGCCAGCGACGTCTCCAGCTTCACCACCGGGCTTTGCCTGCCGGTCGATGGCGGCCGCGCCATCCATGCCCGGGCGCGCAAGCTCACGGACGCCTACGCCAAGCCCGGCCAGGCCCAGGCGGACACTGGGGACAATCGCGCCTAGCGCCAGGGCGGCGGGCTGTCGCCCACCACGCGTCAGCGCCAGGGTGGCGGGCTGTCGCCCACCACGCGTCAGCGCCAGGGTGGCGGGCTGTCGCCCACCACGGGCATCATCCGCACGTCGTCCAGCCGCACCGGCGAGCCGATGATGTGGATCAGCTCGTCGGCGACGATGTCGGCGCCCATCTTGGCCGGCGGCTCGCGGCCCTGCGCCCGCTGGGCGGCGCGGAACTTCTCCTTCTCGGCCGGGTCCCAGCCCACCGAGAACTCGCTCACCGTCGGGCCCAGGGGCACGCGGACGAAGCGCATCCCAGGATGCTCGTTGCGCCAGCCCAGGATGGTGGCGTCCAGGGCCGCCTTGCTGGCCCCGTAGGGCACCAGGAACGGGCGCGGGCTGTCGGCCGAGACCGACGAGATGAAGATCGCCATGCCGCGCGCCGCCGACAGCGCCTCCAGCGCGTGGGCGCAAAGCCGCGTCGGGCCGATCAGGTTGGTCTCCAGGGTCTCGCGCCAGATGTCGGCGTCGGCGTCCACCAGCGAGCCGAAGTGCGACATGCCGGCGGCCACCACCAGGGCGTCCAGCCCGCCCAGGGTCTCGATCGCCGTCCGGGCC